>JBEQBS010000140.1:0-7742 GCA_041639675.1 Rubritepida sp.
ACGCCTGGCGCGCGACTACGAAGGACGCGCCGCCGTCGCCGCCGCCTTCATGCACATCGCCACCATCCAACTCCTCATCCGACGCGCCGCACGCCCATGACCCCTTTTGAGTCAGACTCTGAGGGCGCAAACACGGAATCATGCGGGCGGCCCCGCGCCATTTCCCCGCATGACCGGTCCCGGAGGCCGCCCGCATGATGCTCCGCACCCTGCGGCTGGACGCCACCGACACGCTGGTCTTCCCCCATGCCGCCGAGCCCGGCGAATGGGCGGTGCCCGGCGGCTTCGCCTTTTGGGACGACGCGCCGGGCAGCCTGGCCGGCAAGCGCCAGCAGGCCTTCCGCGCCGGCTTCCTGGGCCTCGCCTCCTTCGGCTGGTCCACGCTGGTCGAGGTCGTTCCCTGCGACGCCGCGGCGCGCGAGGCCGCGGTGGCTGCGCTGGCCGCCCATATCCGCGCCGAATACGGCGCGCCCGACGACATGGCGGCGCGCGGGGCGGCGGAGGAGGAAATCGCCTTCGCCGAATCGCTCTGCGCCGGGCAGGCGGCCGGCACGGTGCTGGCCCTGCACCGCTCCCACGACGAGGGCGGGGAGCAGCGCGAGGCCTTCCGCACCCTGCACCGCCGCGAAACCCCCCACCGCGATTTCGGGGCGCTCCCCGTCTTCGCCATCGCCGAGGTGACGGAGGAGGAGCCGCAGGATGCCCCCGACCTCGCCGCATTGATGAAGGCCCCGCGATGACGGACCTGCTCTCCCCCGGCGATTTCTGGGTCGCCTCCGGCCATCACCTCTGCGACCTCGACGCGGATGGGCGGCTGCGCGCCACGCCCGACCTGTGGCGCGCCTTCCTGGCCCGGCCCGAGCTGCTGCCGCCGCCCGAGGCCTGCGACGCCGAGCGCGCCCTGCATGCGCGGCTGCTGGCCGACCCGTTGGCGGCGGTGGATCCCGCCGGCCTGGCCGATGCCGATGCGGTGGAGAACTGGCAGGTCTTCCTCCAGTTCCGCGACCGCGTGGCGGCCCACCCGACGCTGGAAGCCGCCTGGCTGGCGCTGTTCCGCGGCGGCGTGGCCGGCATCCCGCCGCTGTTCCTGCAGATGCTGACCCATCTGGTCGCCCGCGCGGCGATGGAGGGCGAGGGCGACGCCTTCACCCTGCGCGCCGCCGAGCTGCTGTTCCGCACCCAGCGCGCCGCCATCACCCAGGGCGCCACCCTGCTGGCCGACGAGGAGGTGGTGGACGCCCGCCACGCCGATGGCGACCTGGGCGCGCTGGGCCGCCTGCTGAGCGAGGCCGGCGCCCCGCCGCGCGCGGTGGAGCTGGACGTGCTGAGCGAGGCCAATGCGCCGGGCTACCGCGCGCGCTCCGACGCGCACGACCTGGCGCTGGACATCGCGGAGGACCGCCCCGGCCAGCACGGCCTTGCCCGCGCGCTGGAGCGCTTCATCCGCCACGTCACCGGCGAGGCGGTGACGATCCGCCCCGTGCCGGTGATCGAGGACGCCAACTGGACCTGGCATATCGGGCTGGATGCCGAGGCGACGCGCATCGCCAATGCCCTGTGGGATGGGAGGAAGGTGAAGCAGGCGGAGCTGGCGCGCATCCTGTGGCTGGGGGTGATGGAGTTCGCTGACACGACGCGCGTGCTGCCGCGCGCCAAGGGACGGCCGGTCTATCTGGCGCTGGCGATGGACGCGGCGCAGCGGGTGCGGATGAAGCCGCAGAACCTGGCCACCAACCTGCCGCTGATCGAGGCGGAGGCCGCGGCATGAGCGAGAACGCCCTGCCCCCCGTGCTGTCCCTGCCCGTGGCCGTGCTGGTCGAGTCGCGCCCGGGCGTGACCATGTGGCAGGAGCGCGTCTGGACGCCGCTGGCGGTGCTGGAGGAAGCGCCCCCCGTGCCGCCGATGACCCGCCTGCGCGAGGAGGAGGGGCGTGAGGTCTGGTTCGCCGGCACCGCGACCGTGACGCTGCACCGCACCGACACCCCCAATTACCGCGAGAACCTGCACGCCGCCGCCCCCCGAATCTGGGTGCTGCTGCGCCCCCAGGGCGACACGGTGGAGCTGGCCGCGGTGACGGTGGACCCCGGCGAGGCGGAGATCTTCACCGAAGGCCCGCACGACATCCTGGAGGCGCTGCCGCTGCCGCCCGGCATCGCCGTGCTGCTGGCCAGCTTCGTCGGGCAGCACCACGTGGAGCGCGAGTTCCACAAGCGCAGGCGCGATCGCCAGGACCCCGACAGCCTGGGCCGCCGGGGCCGGGCATGAGCGGCTTCCTGTCCCGCTGGTCGCAGCGCAAGCTGGCGGAGAAGGAAGGGGAGGCACCCCCGCCCGAGCCGGCGCCGCCCGAACCCGAGGCCGCCGCGCCGGTCGTGGAGGCGGAGGCCGCGCCGCCGGAGCCTGTGGCGGAGGAACCGGAGCCGGAATTCGACCTGGCCAGCCTGCCCTCGCTGGACAGCCTGCATGCCGGCAGCGACTTCACCGCCTTCCTGAAGAAGGGCGTGCCGCTGGCGCTGCGCCAGGCGGCGCTGCGCAAGGCCTGGGTGACGGACCCGCTGATCCGCGACTTCCGCAATCCGCTGGACTATGGCTGGGACTTCAACACGCCGGGCGGCCTGCCCGCCGGCTTCTCCGACACGCTGGGCGAGGCCGCGGATGTGGTGAGGAAGCTGCTGCGGCAGGCGGTGGGCGAGAAGGAACCGGCGGAGGAAGGGCAGGAGCCCGCCACCGCGCCGGAGCCCGTCGCCGAACCGGAAGCGCCGCTGCTGGTGGCGGAGGCGCCGGCGGAGGCGGAACCGGCGGCGATGGAGCCTGTACCCGAATTCGCGCCGCCACGCCGCCGCCATGGCGGCGCCCTGCCGAGTTGAGATTGCGTCGCATTTTCACATAAGCCCTTGAACGGATTGGGCTTTACCACGCTGCAATCTTGACGAAGTGCAATCTTCCTGCGTAACCTTAGCAATGGGTCGGGAATTGCCAGGAAGCGGGCTTGATGCCGCCATCGCGGCCGCCGGGGGCATGGATGCCTTCCAGGCGGCGCTCGGCGTGGCGCGGCGCACCGTCTTCCTGTGGAAGCAATCCGGCATCCCGGCCGAGCGCGTGCCCGAGATCGAGGCCGCCACCGGCATTCCCCGCCAGCGCCTGCGCCCCGACCTGTGGCCCGACCAGGCCAGCACGGTGGGCGACCCGCTGCTGGAAGGGCGCGCGAACCTCTATGCCCTGCTGGGCCACCTGCTCTCCGGCGTGCCGGACCAGGCGGTGCTGCGCCGGCTGGGCGCGCTGGGGGGCGATGCCTCGCCGCTGGGCCAGGCGCTGGGCGCCCTGGCCGCCGCCGCACGCGCGGCGCAGCCCGAGGCGCTGGAGATCGAGTTCCACGACCTGTTCATCGGCCTGGGCCGCGGCGAGCTGCTGCCCTTCGCCTCCTACTACCTCACCGGCTTCCTGCATGAGCGCCCGCTGGCCGAGCTGCGGGCGGAGCTGACGCGCCTGGGCATCGCCCGCGCCGATGGCGTGCACGAGCCCGAGGACCATGTGGCCTTCATCTGCGAGGTGATGGCCGGGCTGCTGCGCGGCGGGGCGCCGGAGGAGGCCGAGCGCATGCTCCAGCGCCACCTCAGGCCCTGGGCCGCGCGCTTCTTTTCCGACCTGGAGGGGGCCAAGGCGGCGGTGTTCTACCGCGCCGTCGGCACGCTGGGGCGGGAGCTGATGGATGTGGAACTCGCCGCGGCCGCGCTGCCGGGCTGACGCTGATTGATGGGGGTGACGCCATGACCGACGAGACCGCCAGCCGCCGCCGCGGCTTCCTGAAAACCCTGGGCTTCGGCACCGCCGCGGCCGCCGCCGCCACGGCGCCCGCCCTGGCCGCCAGCCCGCGCGCCGATGCCGTGCCCTCGCGCGACAGCCGCAAGGAGGACGCCCGCACCCGCACCGCCGCCCGCTACAAGGCGGACAGCGCGCATGTGCAGGCCTTCTACCGCACCAACCGCTACGAGCAGTAAGGGGAAGCGCGAAATGCTTATCAAGCGCACCGATGGCCGGGCCTCGCGCCAGCGCCTCGCCGCCGCCTATGCCGGGCTGTCCTCCGGCGGGCTGGACCGCCGCTCCTTCCTCAGGCAGGCCGGGCTGGCCGGGGCGGGCGTTGCGGCGCTGGCCGGCATCGCGCCCCGCATGGCCGAGGCGCAGGCGCTGCGCGTGGGTGCGGCCGGCGGCGTGGCCGACCTGTCGCGCCCGATCCAGCGCATCAAGAACATCTGCACCCATTGCTCCGTCGGCTGCACCGTGACGGCCGAGGTGCAGAACGGCGTGTGGGTGGGGCAGGAGCCCTCCTGGGAATCGCCGATCAACCGCGGCACGCATTGCGCCAAGGGCGCCTCGGTGCGGGAGCTCGTGCATGGCGACCGGCGCATCAAGTACCCAATGAAGCTGGTGAACGGCCGCTGGCAGCGCCTGTCCTGGGACGTGGCGATGAGCGAGATCGGCGACCGGCTGATGCAGATCCGCCAGCGCTCCGGCTCCGATTCCGTGTTCTGGCTGGGCTCGGCCAAGTTCTCGAACGAGGGCGCCTACCTGTACCGCAAGATGGCGGCCTTCTGGGGCACCAACTCGGTGGACCATCAGGCGCGCATCTGCCACTCCACCACCGTGGCCGGCGTGGCGAACACCTGGGGCTACGGCGCCCAGACCAACTCCTACAACGACATCCGCAATTCCAAGACCATGATCATCATGGGCGGGAACCCGGCGGAGGCGCACCCCGTCTCGCTCCAGCACGTGCTGTCGGGCAAGGAGGCGAACCGCGCCAACCTGATCGTCATTGACCCGCGCTTCACCCGCACGGCGGCCCATGCCACCGATTACGTGCGCATCCGCCCGGGCACGGACATCCCCGTGATCTGGGGCATGCTGTGGCACATCTTCCAGAATGGCTGGGAGGACAAGGAGTTCATCCGCCAGCGCGTGCACGGCATGGAGCAGATCCGCGCCGAGGTGGCGAAGTGGACGCCCGCCGAGGTGGAGCGCGTGGCCGGCGTGCCGGAGGCGCAGCTGAAGCGCGTGGCGCAGATCTTCGCCACGCAGAAGCCCTCCACGCTGATCTGGTGCATGGGCGCCACGCAGAAGACGGTGGGCACGGCCAATGTGCGCGCCTACTCCATCCTGCTGCTGGCCACGGGCAACGTGGCGAGCGAGGGGACGGGCGCCAACATCTTCCGCGGCCACTGCAACGTGCAGGGCGCCTCCGACTTCGGCCTCGATGTGGCGACGCTGCCGGCCTATTACGGCATTGACGAGACGGCGTGGCGCCACTGGAGCCGCGTGTGGAACGTGAGCTTCGAAAGCATGCGCGCGCGCTTCGACACGCCGCAGATGATGCACACGCCGGGCATCCCCACCACGCGCTACATGGATGCCATCCTGCTGCCGCGCGACCAGGTGCAGCAGCGCGACAACACCAAGGGCATGGTGGTGTTCGGCCACGGCGCCAACACCGTCACGCGCATGCCCGAGGCGCAGAAGGCGCTGGAGGCGCTGGAGCTGCTGGTCGTCGCCGACCCGCACCCCACCACCTTCGCCGTGCTGGGCAACCGGCGCGAGAACACCTACCTGCTGCCCATCGCCACCCAGTTCGAGTGCTCGGGCAGCCGCACCTCGTCCAACCGCTCGGTGCAGTGGGGCGAGAAGATCGTGGACCCGATCTTCGAGAGCCGCACCGACTACCGCGTGATCTTCGACATGGCGAAGGCGATTGATGCGGCCGCACAGCGCCGCAACATGACCTTCCGCATGGCCGAGGAGATGTTCCGCCCCTACGAGATCGTGAACAACGAGCCGACGGCGGAAAGCATCCTGCGCGAGATCAACCGCGGCACCTGGGGCACCGGCTACACCGGCATCAGCCCCGAGCGCCTGAAGCTGCACATGCAGCACCAGGACAAGTTCGACCTGGTGACGCTGCGCGCGAAGCCGGACGCGCCGGACAGCATCAAGAACGACTACTACGGCCTGCCCTGGCCCTGCTGGGGCACGCCGGAGCAGCGCCACCCGGGCAGCCACATCCTCTACAACACCAAGCTGCACGTGAAGGATGGCGGCGGCACCTTCCGCGCCCGCTTCGGCGTGGAGCGCGAGGGCCAGACCCTGCTGGCCGAGGGCTCCTACTCCCTGGGCTCCGACATCCAGGACGGCTACCCCGAGTTCACGGTGGCGGTGCTGAAGCGTCTGGGCTGGTTCGACGAGCTGACCGCGGCCGAGAAGGCCGAGATCGCCGAGGCCGGCCGCCACTATGGGGGCGAGGACCGCGTGAGCTGGATGACCGACCTTTCGGGCGGCATCATCCGCGTGGCCATCGCCCATGGCTGCTCGCCCTTCGGCAACGCCAAGGCGCGCGCCGTGGCCTGGAACCTGCCGGACCCGGTGCCGGTGCACCGCGAGCCGATCTACACCAACCGCAACGACCTCATCGCCCAGTTCCCGACCCTGCCGGACCGGCGCGGCTTCCGCGTGCCGCATCTGGGCCAGTCGGTGCAGGCGCGCAGCCCGGAGGCGTTCCGCAACTTCCCGATCGTGCTCACCTCCGGCCGCCTGGTGGAGTACGAGGGCGGCGGCGAGGAGACGCGCTCGAACAAGTGGCTGGCCGAGCTGCAGCAGGACATGTTCGTGGAGATCAACCCGGCCGACGCCGCCGCGCGCAACATCCGCGACGGTTCCTGGGTCTGGGTGACGGGGCCGGAGAGCAACAGCCGCGCCCGCGTGAAGGCGCTGGTGACGGAGCGCGTGGGCCAGGGCGTGGCCTTCATGCCCTTCCACTTCGCCGGCTGGTTCATGGGCGAGGACCAGCGCGGCCGCTACCCGCAGGGCACCGACCCCATCGTGCTGGGCGAATCGGTGAATGCGGTGACCACCTACGGGTATGACCCGGTGACCTTCATGCAGGAAACCAAGGTCACCCTCTGCCAGATCCGCGCGGCGTAAGGAGAGACCAACATGGCCCGCATGAAGTTCCTCTGCGACGCCGAGCGCTGCATCGAATGCAACGCCTGCGTCACCGCCTGCAAGAACGAGCACGAGGTGCCCTGGGGCATCAACCGCCGGCGCGTCGTCACCATCAATGACGGCAAGCCGGGCGAGCGCTCGATCTCCATGGCGTGCATGCACTGCACGGATGCGCCCTGCGCCGCCGTCTGCCCGACCTCGTGCTTCTACACGACGGCGGATGCCATCGTGCTGCACGACAAGGACACTTGCATCGGCTGCGGCTACTGCTTCTACGCCTGCCCCTTCGGTGCGCCGCAGTATCCGCGCGTCGGCAATTTCGGCGGGCGCGGGAAGATGGACAAGTGCACCTATTGCGCCGGTGGGCCGCAGCAGGACGGCTCGACGGTCGAGTACATCCAGTACGGCTCGAACCGCATCGCCGAGGGCAAGCTGCCGCTCTGCGCCGAGATGTGCTCGACCAAGGCGCTGCTGGCCGGCGATGGCGACATGATCGCGCAGATCTACCGGGAGCGCGTGCAGCGCCGCGGCTATGGCTCCGGCGCCTGGGGCTGGCGCACGGCGTATCGCCAGACGGTGGGCGCGTGATGCGGCGCCTTCTCCTCGCGCTCGCGCTGCTGGCGCCGCTGGCGGCGCAGGCGCAGCAGGCGGTCGCGCCCTCGCCCGCCATGCCCGCGCCGACCGGCCAGCCCAACCCTGGCCGGCCGGATGTGCAGGGCGGCGTGCCCGAGATGGGCGCCGGCCGCGGTGCCATG
>JBEQBS010000141.1:0-7721 GCA_041639675.1 Rubritepida sp.
GGGAGGCCGCGGCGGCGGCGAGCGATTCGGGCGGACGCGCGGCAAGCTCCGCGGTCGCCAGCCCCTCGAACAGCGCCGGCAGCAGGCGGCGGGCGAAGCCTTCCGGCAGCCGGGCGGCGGCGGCGGCGAGGAGTTCGGCGCGCAGCGGGTCCTGCGGGGTGGCGTCGGGCATGCGGGTCCTCCGGTTGCACGGACCTTGGGCCAGCCCGCCGCGCCGCGTCCAGCGCGCCGTTCCCCAACGCGGGCAGAGTCGCTAGGATTTCACCCCATGACCATGACCTTCGCCGAGCTGCTGGCCCCGATGACGCCCGAGCAGTTCTTCGCCGAATACCATGACCGCCAGCCGCTGCACCTCAAGGGCGCCGCGGCGAAGTTCGCCTCCGTCCTGTCCTGGCGCGGCATCAACCGCCTGCTGGACATGACCCACATCTGGACCTCGCGGAGCCTGATGCTGGTGCTGGACGGCAAGCCCATCCCGGCCGCCGAGTATTGCGAGCAGCAGACCGCGCGCGACGCCAATGAGCGCCTGATGCAGCCCGTCACCGCGAAGGTGCGGGACTGGGTGGCCAGGGGCGCCAGCGTGGTGATGAACGACGTGGACAGCCTCTCGCCGGGGCTCGCCTCGGTCAGCGAGGCGCTGGAATCCGCCGGGCTGGGGAAGGCGCAGGCGAACGTCTACATCTCCTGGCAGTCCCACAAGGCGTTTCCCGCCCATTACGACACCCATGACGTCTGGGCCGTGCAGGTGGAGGGCGAGAAGAGCTGGAACATCTGGGAAGGCCGCGCCGAATGGCCGATCTCCCACCCCGTCTTCCGCTCCCAGGACCAGGCGCACCACGAGCAGGCCAAGGGCAAGCTGCGCGCGAAGATCACGCTGCGCACCGGCGACCTGCTCTACCTGCCGCGCGGCTGGTACCACGACGCGCTGGCCGAGGCCCCGGCCTCCGTCCACGTCGCCTATGGCGCCCATGCCGTGCTGGGCATGGACCTGATGACCATCCTGGGCGAGCGCGTGCTGTACGACGCCGCCTTCCGCCAGCCCCTGCCCCGGCAGGATGGCTCGGCGGCGGCGAGATTCGCCCTGACGCAGCGCGCCGGGCAGCTCGGCCAGCGCCTGGCCGAACTCTGCAGGGACCCCAAGGTGATGGAGGTGCTGGCGGGCTACGTGGCCGGCTACCGCTACCACCGCGGCGGCAACGACCTGCTGGCGGCGCGCGGCATGGCGCCCGCCGGCGGCGGCGATGACGCGGGCGACTCGCCCTCCTTCCGCGTGGTGGCCCAGGGCGCGAAGCCGGTGCGCCGCGGCGCCGACTGGGTGCTGAAGGGCGCGCCCGGCACGCTGACGCCCGCCGAGGCCGAGGCCGCCGCCTGGGCGCTGGCCCGCGGCGAGGTGACGGAGGCCGAGGCGCTGAAGGCCCACCCCGCCGCCCCGGCCATCCTGCTGAAGCTGCGCGAGGCCGGGCTGGTCGTGCCCGCATGATCCGCGCCGCACTGGCCCTGCTGCTGCTGGCCCTGCCCGCCCAGGCGCAGGTGCGCGACTTCTCCTGCGTCGGCGCCGAGCAGCTGGAGGGCGCCGTGACCCTGCCCTTCGAGCGCGGTCGCGACCGCGCGGCGCTGGACGGGTTGGCCGGGCTGGTGGAGCGCGCGAAGGCCGAGGAGGCGCTGAACCTCTGCGTGCTGGGCTTCGCCGGCGCGAATGAGGGCGGCGCCGAGACCAGCTCGCGCCTCGCCGCCCGCCGCGCCCGCTTCGTGGCGGCCGAGATCGCGAAGCAGGGCATCGAGCGCGACCGCATCCGCGCCGAGGCGCGCACGCGCGGCTTCACCCAGGGCGGCCGGCCCGGCGTGCAGCGCGCGCCCGCCGTGCGGGTGGTGCTGATGCCCGTGGCGGGATAGGCTGCCCCCACAGGGAAGGCGCCGGCACGCCTGCATCAAGGGTGGCCGAGGCTGAAGGTTCTGCTGGTGGACAACGACGCCGCGCGCGCCGCGGCGGTGCGCGAGGGGCTGGAGGCCGCGGGATGCTCCGTGGTCGCCATCGCCCCCGATGCCGCGCGCCTGACGGAGCGCGTGCGCGAATCCGGTGCCGACGTCATCGTCTGCGACCTCGACGACCCCTCGCGCGATGCGCTGGAGGCGATGGCGGCGCTGAACCGCGACGAGCCGCGCCCCGTGGTGCTCTTCGCCGAGCGCGGCGCACCGGAGCAGATCAGCGCAGCCCTTGAGGCCGGCGTCGCGGCCTATGTGGTGGAAGGCCTGGCCCCGGCCCGGGTGCGCCCGGTGCTGGAGGTCGCCATCCTCCGCTTCCGCGCCCATGAGGCGCTGCGCGCCGAACTCGCCCAGGCGCGGGCCACCATCGAGGAGCGCGACCGCATCGGCCGCGCCAAGCGCCGGATGATGCGCGAGGAAGGGCTGAGCGAGCCGGAGGCACATCGCCGGCTGCAACGCCTGGCGATGGCACGCCGCACCGGGCTGGGGCAGGCGGCGGCGGATTACCTGGCGCATAATTAGGCATATCGCCGCCATTCGTGCCGGGCCACGCAGTATTGCCCGCATTTCACGCAGAAAATCCTTGCCGCACCGCACAAACGCCCGTTAGGGTCCATGCCACGGGCGGGATGCAATGGCGCATCCCCACGCGGCCCGGATCCTTCCCCGGCGGCCCAGGATGGCCCGCCCGCCAAGGCCGCCGCGTTTGCCCCTCGACCTGCCCGCCCCCAACCTGCGGCCCGACGCCCCCGCGCTGCGCCTGGGCTACCTGCCCCTGGTGGATGCCGCCCCGCTGGTGGTGGCCGAGGCGCTGGGCTTCTTCCGCACGCTCGGCCTGCGCGTGGCGCTGGCCCCCGAATCCGCCTGGGCCGCCCTGCGGGACCGCCTGGCCTTCGGCGCGCTGGACGGCGCCCACCTGCTGGCGCCGCTGGCCATCGCGCTGGGCCATGGGCCGCTGCACACGCCGCTGGCCATCGGCTGCACCCTTTCGGCCAATGGCAACGGCATCGTCCTGGCCCATCGCGGCCCGCCGCGGCGGATGGGCATCGTGCACCCGCAATCCGCCCACCACTTCCTGCTGCGCCGCTGGCTGGCGCGCGAGGGGCTGCGCGAGGTGGCGCTGATCGCCGCCCCGCCCCCCGCCATGGCCGCGCTGGTGGCGCGGGGCGAGCTGGACGGCTTCTGCGCCGGCGCCCCCTGGCCCGCCGCCGCCGCGGCCGAGGGGCTGGGCCGCGTCGTCGCCGGCACGGCGGAGCTGTGGCCCGACCATCCGGAGAAGGTGCTGGCCTTCCGCACCGACAGCGCCGCGGCGCGGCACGAGGTGGCCGTGGCCGCCACCGCCGCCGTGCTGGCCGCCGGCCGCTGGCTGAACGACCCCGCCAACCGCGCCGAGGCCCTGGCCATCCTCCACGCCCGCGTCTTCCCCGCGCTGGAGCCGGCGGTGATCGCCTCCGCCTTCGACGCCACGCACCGCATGCGCTTCGTGCCGCCCACCACCCGCGCCGGCGCCGAGGCCTGGCTGGCCGAGATGCCCGGCACGCCGCCCGAATCCCTCGCTCCCTGGGACCGCTCCCTGGAGGCCGAGGCCCTGTCACGCCTGTCCCTGCCGGAGACCCACGCATGAGCACCGCCACCCGCCGCGCCATCCTCGCCACCGCCGCAACGCTGGCCGCCGCGCCGCGCGGCGCGTGGGCGCAGGGCGCCACCACGCCGGAGGTCCGCAAGGCCACGCTGGGCTACATCGCGCTCACCGACAGCGCGCCGCTCATCATCGCGCGCGAGAAGGGCTTCTTCGCGAAGCACGGCATGGCGGAGGTCGAGGTCTCCAAGCAGGCGAGCTGGGGCGCCACGCGCGACAACCTGGTGCTGGGCGGCGAGCGCGGCGGCATTGACGGCGCGCACCTGCTGACGCCGATGGCCTACCTCATCCACACCGGGCGCATCGTGCAGAACAACCAGCCGGTGCCGATGGGCCTCGTCGCGCGGCTGAACACCAATGGCCAGGGCATCTCCATCGCCGCCAAGCACGCCGCGCTGGGGGTGAAGCTCGATGCCTCGGCGCTGAGGCGCGCGGTGAACGCCGACAGCAAGGTGGCCATGACCTTCCGCGGCGGCACGCACGACATGTGGATCCGCTACTGGCTGGCGGCCGGCGGCGTGAACCCGGAGACGGATGTCAGCACCATCGTGGTGCCGCCGCCGCAGATGGTGGCGAACATGCGCGTGGGCACCATGGACGCCTTCTGCGTCGGCGAGCCCTGGAACGCGCAGCTCGTCGCCCAGCGCCTGGGCTACACCGCGCTGGTGACGGGGGAGCTGTGGAAGGACCACCCGGAGAAGTGCCTGGCGCTCCGCGCCGACTTCATCGAGCGCAACCCCAACGCCACCCGCGCCCTGACGGCGGCGGTGATCGAGGCGGCGCAATGGTGTGACGAGCCGGCGAACAAGGAGGAGATGTGCGCCATCCTCGGCCGGCGCGCCTGGTTCAACGTGCCGCCGGCCGACATCATCGGCCGCATGCGCGGCGAGGTGGACTACGGCGACGGAAGGCGCGTCACCAACACCGACATCACCATGAAGTTCTGGCGCGACCACGCGAGCTACCCCTTCCGCAGCCACGACCTGTGGTTCCTCACGGAGAACCAGCGCTGGGGCATCCTGCCGATGGACCTGGATGCCAACGCCCTGATCGCGCAGGTGAACCGCGAGGCGCTGTGGCGCGAGGCCGCGGAGCGCGCCGGCGTGCCCGCCGCCGCCACCCCCCGCGGCACCTCGCGCGGCCGCGAAACCTTCTTCGACGGCAAGGTCTTCGACCCCGAGAACCCGCGCGCCTGGATCGAATCCCACTCCATCCGCCGCACCCAGGGGGCGTGAGCCGATGACCGTCACCGCCCCCAGGCCCGTGCCCGCCAAGCCGCTGCTCTCCCTGCCGCGGCGCGTGGTGCTGGGCGAATCCGCCCTCGCGCGCCGCCTCAACGCCATCCTGCCGCCGCTGCTGGTGGTGCTGCTGCTGGGCGTGCTGTGGGAGGTGGCGATGTCCTCGCCCGGCGCCACCCTGCCGCCGCCCTCCAAGGTCTGGGCCGACAGCCGCGCGCTGATCGTGGACCCGTTCTTCGACAATGGCGGGCTGGACAAGGGGCTGGCCTGGCACCTGCTGGCCTCGCTCTCGCGCGTCGCGCTGGGCTTCGCCATCGCCGCGGCCGTGGGCATCCTCACGGGGCTGCTGATCGGCACCTCGCCGCTGGCGATGCGCGGGCTGGACCCCCTCTTCCAGGTGCTGCGCACGGTGCCGCCGCTGGCCTGGCTGCCGCTCAGCCTCGCCGCCTTCCGCGAGGCGCAGCCCTCCGCCATCTTCGTGATCTTCATCACCAGCGTCTGGCCCATCATCATCAACACGGCGGTGGGCGTGCGCAACGTCCCGCAGGACTACCGCAACGTCGCCGCGGTCATCCGCCTTTCGGGCGTCGGCTACTTCATGCGCATCCTGCTGCCGGCGGCGGCGCCCTTCATCTTCACCGGGCTGCGCATCGGCATCGGCCTCTCCTGGCTGGCCATCGTCGCGGCGGAGATGCTGATCGGCGGCGTGGGCATCGGCTTCTTCATCTGGGATGCCTGGAACAGCTCCAACCTGTCCGACATCATGGTGGCGCTCGCCTATGTCGGCCTCACCGGCTTCTTCCTCGATCGCCTCGTGGCGCTGATCGGCCGCCTCGTCACCCGCGGCACCTCGGAGGGCTGAGCCGATGACCCCCTTCCTCGACATCACGCGCCTTTCCGTCGCCTTCCCGAGCGCGCCGCTGCCGGTGCTGCACGACGTGGACCTGCGCATCGAGCGCGGCGAATACGTCTCGGTCATCGGCCATTCGGGCTGCGGCAAGTCCACGCTGCTGAACGTGGTGGCCGGGCTGCTGCCCGCGAGCCTGGGCGGCGTGCTGCTGGAGGGCCAGGAGGTGACGGCCCCCGGCCCCGACCGCGCCGTGGTGTTCCAGAACCATTCCCTGCTGCCCTGGCTCACGGCCTACGAGAATGTGCGCCTGGCCGTGGACCAGACGCTGCGCAAGACCATGTCCCGCGCCGAGCGCCATGACTGGACGCTGCGCAACCTCGACCTGGTGAAGATGTCCCACGCCAAGGACAAGCGCCCGAGCGAGATCAGCGGCGGCATGAAGCAGCGCGTGGGCATCGCGCGTGCCCTGGCGATGCAGCCCAAGGTCCTGCTGCTGGACGAGCCCTTCGGCGCGCTGGACGCGCTGACCCGCGCGCACCTGCAGGACGAGGTGATGCGCATCCACGCCGAGCTGGGCACCACCGTCATCATGATCACCCATGACGTGGATGAGGCGGTGCTGCTGTCTGATCGCATCGTCATGCTCACCAACGGCCCCAACGCCACGGTGGGCGAGGTCATGACGGTGGACCTGCCCCGCCCGCGCGACCGGCTGCGGCTGGCGCATGACCCGCGCTTCGTCGAATGCCGCGCCGGGGTGCTGGAGTTCCTGCACGCCCGTCACGCCCAGCCGGTGCCCTGATGCCGCCCGCGATCGCCCCGACGGGCGGCCTGCGCATCCTGGTCGTCGGCGCCGGCCCGGCGGGCGCGCGCTGCGCCACGCTGGCGGCGCGCATCCCCGGCGCGCGGGTCACGCTCTGCGGCGCCGAATCCGCCCTTCCCTATGACCGCGTGGCGCTGTCCAAGTGGCTGGCCGGCGATTGCGACCAGCCCTCCCTCATCACCCACACGCTGCGCGACATGCGGACGCAGGGCGTCGCCTTCCGCCCCGCCACCCGCATCGCCGCGCTGAAGGGCAACGAGGCCGTCACGGCCAGGGGCGAGCGCATCGCCTTCGACCGCGCGGTGATCGCCACCGGCTCCGCCCCCATCCGCCTGCCGGTGCCCGGCGCCGCCCTGCCCGGCGTGCTGGCCTACCGCACCCAGGCCGATGTCGCCGCCATGCTGCGCACGCAAGGCCCCGCCATCGTGGTGGGCGGCGGGCTGCTGGGGCTGGAGGCCGCGGACGGCCTGGCCCGCCGCGGCGTCCCCGTCACCGTGGTGCACCCCTTGGGCTGGCCGATGGAGCGCCAGCTCGACGCCGGCGCCGGCGCGCTGCTGACGCGGCGCCTGCAAGGGCGGCGCATCCGCTTCGCCATGCCCGCCGGCCTCGCCGCCATCGAGGGCGCCGAGCGCGTGGAATCCGTGCTGCTGACCGATGGCACCCGCCTGCCCGCGCGCCTCGTCGTCATGGCGGTCGGCATCCGCCCGGACCTGTCGCTCGCCGCCGCCAGCGGCCTCGCCACCAACCGCGGAATCGTGGTGGATGCGGCGATGCGGACCAGCCGCGCCGATGTGCTGGCCATCGGCGAATGCGCGGAGGTGGAGGGCCGCACCATCGGCCTGGTCGCCCCCGCGCTCGCGCAGGCCGAGGCCGCCGCCGCCACCCTGGCCGGGGACCACCGCCCCTGGTCGCCCCGCGCGGAATCGGCGGCGCTGAAGGTCAGCGGCACCGCCGTCTGGTCCGCCGGCGAGATCAGCGAGGATGCGGAAACCGTGACGCTGCGCGACGCGGAGGCCGACACCTACCGCCGCCTCTTCCTGCGCGACGGCCGGCTGGTCGGCGCCGTGCTGTATGGCGACACCGCGCCGGCGGGCCGCTTCCTCGACCACATCGCCAGCGGCCGCGAAGTCGCCTCGCGCGCCGCCCTCGCCCTGGGAGCCGCGTGATGGACGCGCATGCCTTCTCGCC
>JBEQBS010000142.1:0-7698 GCA_041639675.1 Rubritepida sp.
CGGCGATGGCTGGGGTGCCGGCCAGGGCGGCATGCAGCGGGCCCAGCAAGGCGGGCCACAGCGCCAGGTGGCGGTAGAGGCTGGGCACCGCATCGGCCGCTGCCGGCCCATGCAGCGCCGCCAGGGCACGGACCTGCGCGGCGGTGGCGGCGTCCAGCGCCTCCAGCCGCGGGATGGGCGGGATGGCGGGCAGCATGGGCGGCGGGTCCATCGCCGGCAGGGCGGGGCCATGGCCGGCGGGGGCGCCCTCCAGCAGCCGGCGCAGGGCCGTCAGCAGCAGCAGGTTGGCGCAGTTGCCGCGGTTGTAGGTGGCGACCACCGCGCGCTGCTCCGGCGCCAGCGCGGGCAGGGGCGGCACGGGCAGCGCCGCCACCGAGGCGTGCAGCCGCGCAGCGCCCTCCCCCAGGGCGGCGGAATGCGCGACCGGCGCCACCGCCGCCCAGGCCCAGGGCAGCACGCCCGGCAGGGTGGCGAGGTGGCGCCAGATCAGGTTCACCACGGGGATGCCCAGCGCCCGGCGCAGGGCGGCGTAGATGGCGGCGGCCTCGCCGGAGGCCGCCTCCTCGTGCAGCTCCGCCAGGGGCATCAGTACATGTGCTGGCCGCCGTTGATGGACAGCGTCGAGCCGGTGATGAACTCCGCGTCGTCGGCGGTGAGGAAGATGACGCCGCGCGCGATGTCCTCCGCCTTGCCGAGCCGGCCGATGGGGATGCGCGAGATGATCTTGGCCAGCACGTCCTCCGGCACGGCGCGCACCATCTCCGTGTCCACGTAGCCGGGCGCGATGGCGTTGACGGTGATGTGGTTGCGCGCGCCTTCCTGGGCCAGCGCCTTGGTGAAGCCGTGGATGCCCGACTTGGCGGCGGCGTAGTTCACCTGGCCCAGCTGCCCCGCCTGGCCGTTCACGCTGCCGATGTTGACGATGCGGCCGAACTTGCGGGCGTTCATGCCGTCCCACACCGCCTTGCACATGTTGTAGCAGGAGCCGAGGTTGGTATCTATCACCTCGTCCCACCACGTCCGCGTCAGCTTGCGCATCATGGCGTCGCGGGTGATGCCGGCGTTGTTCACCAGGATCTCGACCGGCCCGTGCTCGGCCTCCACCTTCGCCACGGCGGCGAGGCAGGCTTCATGGTCGGACACGTCGAACTTGATGCAGGGGATGCCCGTGCGCTCGGTGAAGGCCTGCGCCGCGGCGTCGTTGCCGGCATAGGAGGCGACGACCTTGCGCCCCGCCGCCTGCAGCCCCTCGCTGATGGCGGCGCCGATGCCCCGCTGCCCGCCCGTGACGAGCGCTACCCGTGCCATGAATCATCCTCCCGGTCTTCAACCCTGACGGGGGGATTGGACAGGGAAAATGGCTGGCAAGGCAAGCGATTCCAACGCGGCGCGGACGCCCGGCCTACTTCCGCCGCAGCAGGAACAGCGCCTGCTCGCCGAACAGGTTGGCCAGGCGGACCGAGCGCCGCCAGGGTGCCTGGAGGCCGCGCTCATCCACCGCCAGCCATTGCTCGATCACGTAGCCGTCCATCTCCGCCAGCGCCAGGAAGTCCAGCATGGTGCAGGGGTGGATGTTGGGCGTCTCGTACCAGGGCCGCGACCAGGTCTCGGTGTCGGGCATGCGGCCCGTGGCCAGCAGCTTCCAGCGCAGCAGCCAATGGCCGAAATTGGGAAAGGAGACGATGGCGTGGCGGCCGATGCGCAGCATCTGGCGCA
Source organism: Rubritepida sp. (assembly GCA_041639675.1). Taxonomy (GTDB): domain Bacteria; phylum Pseudomonadota; class Alphaproteobacteria; order Acetobacterales; family Acetobacteraceae; genus Roseococcus. The sequence continues at coordinate 1,717 of JBEQBS010000142.1, forward strand.
GCACCTCGCGCGGCTTCTCCACCGCCTGGAGCGTGCGCGAGAGCACCACATAGTCGAAGGCGCCGTCGGGGAAGAAGGCCAGGTCGTTGTCGGCGTCGCCATGGATGACCGACAGGCCGGCGGCCACGGCGTCGGTCGCCGCGCGCATGTCAATCTCGATGCCGCGGGCATCGGCGCCCTTCTCGGTGATGAGGTGCGCCAGCAGCGCGCCATCGCCGCAGCCGATGTCGAGCACGCGCGCGCCGGGGGCGATCATGTCGGCGATCAGCCGCAGATCCAGGCGCATGTTCTTGGCGACGTATTGAATCCCGCTCATGCCGGCGGTCCCGAGGCGCGGCACGTCTCCAGATCGGTCGGCGAGGCCGCCGGCACGAGCTTTTCCGTGCCCTCAGGCGCCGCGCCAAGGGCGCGCCGGCGGGGCGCATGCGCGGGCGGCGGGCCACGCCGTGCGCGGCCGGAATGGGCGATGGGCGGCATCCTCACAGCCCGGCCTCCATCGCGGCACCCCGGATGAAGCCGCCCAGCGCGCGGTGGAAGTCGGGCTCGTCCAGCAGGAAGGCATCGTGGCCCTTGTCGGTCGGCACCTCGATGAAGGAGGTGCGCGCGGCCGCCGCGTTCAGGGCGCGCACCAGCGCGCGGCTCTCGGAGGTGGGGAACAGCCAGTCGCTGCTGAAGCTCGCCACGAGGAAGCGCGTGGAGGTGCCACGGAAGGCGTCGGCCACGCTGCCATATCCGCTCGCCAGGTCGAACAGGTCCATGGCGCGGGTGATGGTGAGGTAGGAATTGGCGTCGAAGCGGCGCACGAAGGTGCTGCCCTGGTGGCGCAGGTAGCTTTCCACCTGGAACACGTCCTCCAGGAAGGTGACGGCATTGGCCCCTTGCAGGCGGCGGCCGAACTTGCGCGTCAGCGCCTCCTCGCTCAGGTAGGTGATGTGCGCCACCATGCGCGCCACGCCCAGGCCGCGCGCGGGGATGCGCCCTTCCTCCCAGTAGCGCCCGCCCCGCCATTCGGGGTCGGCATGGATGGCGGCGCGGCCGACCTCGTGGAAGGCGATGTTCTGCGCGCTGTGGTGCGTGGCGCAGGCGATGGGCGCGGCGGCGCGCACGGCATCGGGGAAGGTGGCGGCCCATTCCAGCACCTGCATGCCGCCCATGGAGCCGCCGATCACCGCCAGCAGCTTCGGGATGCCCAGGTGGTCCACCAGGGCCTTCTGCGCGCGCACCATGTCGCGGATGGTGATGGTGGGGAAATCCGTGCCCCAGGGGCGGCCCAGGCCGTTGCCGTGCTCGTCCGTCATCTCCTCGCGCGGGCCGGTGCTGCCCATGCAGCCGCCCAGCACATTGGCGCAGATGACGAAGAAGCGGTCCGTGTCCACCGGCAGGCCGGGGCCGACCAGGTTGGACCACCAGCCCGGCTTGCCGGTGACGGGCTGCGTCTCCGCCACGTACTGGTCCCCGGTGAGCGCGTGGCAGACCAGGATGGCGTTGGAGCGCGCGGCGTTGAGCGTGCCGTAGGTGCGGAAGGCCACGGCCAGCGGGCGGATCGTCACGCCGCAATCCAGCGCCAGCCCCTCGGGCAGCACCACGCGGCTGTGCTCGATCACGGGAAAGGGGGCGGGCTGGTCCATCCTGGGGGCGACAGATAGGGCCGGCCGCAGGGCGGGGCAACTTGAGGCTTGGGCCACCGGGGGCTATTCCAGCACGGACATGCCCGAACCCGACGCCCTGCACGCGATCCGCGCCGAACTCGATGCGCTGGACGACGAGATGCACGCCCTGCTGATGCGCCGCGCCGAGGCCGTGGCGCGCCTGGCCGGCAGCGGCGCCAAGCCGGCCGGCACCGTGCTGCGCCCGGGGCGCGAGGCCGCGATCATCCGCCGTCTGCTGGGCCGCCACGCCGGCCCGCTGCCCCGCCCCGCCCTGGTGCGCATCTGGCGCGAGGTCTTCGCCAGCTCCATCGGCCAGCAGGGCGGCTTCGCGGTGGCGCTGCCGGCCGACCTGCCGCTGGGCCGGCTGGCGGTGGAGCATTTCGGCACCGCCACGCCGCTGAAGGTGCAGCCTTCCATCGCCGCGGCGCTGAACGCCGTCACCGGCAAGGGCGCCGCCGCCGCCGTGCTGCCCTGGCCGCGCGAGAGCGACGAGCCCGCGCAGGAATGGTGGACGCGGCTGGACGGCACGTTGCACGTCATCGCCCGCCTGCCCTTCCTGAGCGCGGGCGAGCCGCCGCTGGAGGCCGCGGTGGTGGCGTTGCACCCGGCCGATGCCAGCGGCGCCGACCTGCACCTGTTCCGCGTGGAGGCCGCGCCCGAGGAGGGCCGTGCCGCCATCGCCGCCCGCCACCCCGGCGCCAAGGTGCTGGTGCTGCGGCGGGAGGGCGGGTTCACCCGCGCCCTGCTGGAAGGCCCCGAGGTCCCGGCCGGCGCCGTCGCGCTCGGCCGCTACGCCATCCCCGAACGAGGCGCCGCATGAACGCTCTCCTCCCTCGCCCGAGCATCCTCTCGATCGAGCCCTATGTGGGCGGCGAGTCGAAGATCCCCGGCGTGAACCGCATCATCAAGCTCTCCTCCAACGAGGGCGCCTTCGGCCCGCCGCCCGGCGCGGTGGAGGCCATCGCGAAGGCGGCGCTCGACGCGCATCGCTACCCGGACGGCAACGCCACGGCGCTGCGCGAGGCGATCGGCGCGCGCTTCGGCCTGGACCCGGCGCGCATCCTCTGCGGCAACGGCTCGGACGAGCTGATCGCCTACCTCATCCTCGCCTATGGCGGGGAGGGGACGGAGCTGGTGATGCCCGCGCATGGCTTCGTGATGTACGAGCTGACCGGGCGCTACGCCGGCTGCCGCGTCATCAAGGTGCCGGAGCGCAACCTGGTGGCGGATGTGGACGCCATGCTGGCCGCGGTGGGGCCGCGCACGAAGCTGGTCTGCCTGGTGAACCCCAACAACCCCACCGGCGCGCTGCTGCCGCGCCGCGAGGTGGAGCGGCTGCGCGCGGGGCTGCGCGACGACATCCTGCTGATCCTCGACGCGGCTTACGCCGAATACGTCACGGAGCCGGATTACGACCCCGGCCAGGCGCTGGTGGACGCCAGCGGCACCACGGTGATGACGCGCACCTTCAGCAAGATCTTCGGGCTGGGCGGGATGCGGCTGGGCTGGGCCTACATGCCGGCGAAGGTGGCGGACGTGATCGGGCGCATCCGCGGCCCGTTCAACGTGAACAGCGCCGCCATGGCCGCCGGCATCGCCGCCCTGGTCGAGCCCGGCTGGATCGAGCGCAGCGTGGCGCACAACACCGAATGGCGCGGCAGGCTGGTGGCGGGGCTGGAGGCCGCGGGCATCAAGGTCTGGCCCAGCCACTGCAACTTCGTGCTGGCCGATTTCGGCACCGCCGATGCCGCGAAGGCGGCGGATGCGGCGCTGAAGGCGCGCGGGCTGATCGTGCGCGCGGTGGGCAGCTATGCCCTGCCCACCTGCCTGCGCATCACCGTCGGCGCGGCGGAGGAATGCCAGATGGTGATTGACGCCCTGACCCAGCACATGCGCGCGTGATGGCTGGCGCCATGGATGGCGGGGTCCGGGGTGCCCCTGGCACCCCGGAATCTCCTCTCTTCGACCGCCTCACCCTGATCGGCGCCGGCCTGATCGGCGGCTCCATCGCCCGCCGCGCGCGCGAGGCCGGGAACCTGGCGCGCGAGGTGGTGGTCAGCGCCCGCACCGGCGCCACGCTGGACCGCGTGCGGGAGCTGGGCTTCGCCGACCGCGTGGAGGAGGACCCGGCGGAGGCGGTGAAGGGCGCGGACCTGGTGATCCTCTGCGTGCCGGTCGGCGCCTTCGGGGCCGTGATGGCGCGCATCGCCCCTCACCTGAAGCCCGGCGCCATCCTGTCCGATGTCGGCTCCACCAAGGGCAGCGTGATCCGCGATCTCGGCCCGCTGGTGCCGGCGGGGGTGCACCTGATTCCCGCGCACCCGATGGCGGGCACGGAGTATTCCGGCCCCGATGCCGGCTTCGCCACGCTGTTCGACGGGCGCTACTGCATCCTCACGCCGCTGCCGGGCACGGATGCCGCCGCGCTGGAGCGCCTGCGCGAATTCTGGCGCCGCTGCGGCTCCATGGTGGAAAGCCTGGACCCCGTGACGCATGACAAGGTGGTGGCCATCGTCTCGCACCTGCCGCACCTGATCGCCTTCACCATCTGCGGCACGGCGGACGACCTGAGCGAGGAGACGCGCGAAAGCGTGCTGAAATTCGCCGCCTCCGGCTTCCGGGACTTCACGCGCATCGCCGCCAGCGACGTGGCGATGTGGCGCGACGTGTTCCTCAACAACCGGGAGGCGGTGCTGGAGATGCTGGCCCGCTTCACCGAGGACGCCCAGGCCTTCGGCCGCGCCATCCGCTGGGGCGAGGAGGCGTTCATCGTGGACCGCATCCAGCGCGGCCGGAAGATCAGGCGCTCGCTGATCGAGCGCAAGCAGGCGTGACTCGGCGGCCCGGCTGCGGATAGGCTCACGGCAAAACCGAGGGAACCGCCAATGCTCCGCCGCCCGCTGCTGCTCGCCGCACTCGCCACGCCGTCGCTCGCCCGCGCCCAGGGCGCCTATCCCACGCGGCCGATCAGCTTCATCATCCCCTTCGCACCGGGCGGCGGCACCGACATCATCGCCCGCGCCATCCAGCCCGCGGTGCAGGAGGAGCTGGGCCAGCCCCTGGCGATCGAGAACCGGGCCGGCGCCTCCGGCACGCTGGGCATCGGCCAGGTGGCGCGCGCCAGGCCGGATGGCTACACCATGGCCATGACCACCGTCAGCGCCTCCGCCGTGGTGCCGCCGCTGATGAACCCCCCGCCCTACGACATCCTGCGCGAGCAGACGCCGGTGACGCTGGCGGGCACCGTGCCGCTGGTGGTGGTGGTGCCGAATGACAGCCCGGCGCGCAGCTTCACCGAATTCCTGGCGCATGCGCGGGCCAACCCCGGGCGCATCAACTACGCCTCCTCCGGCGTCGCCACCCAGCAGCACATCGCGGCCGAGCTGCTGTCGGCCCAGGCAGGGCTGTCCATGGTGCACGTGCCCTTCCGCGGCACGGGGCAGGCGGTGACGGAGGTGCTGGCCGGGCGCATCCAGCTGGCGATGGACACGCTGCCCACCTACCTGCCGCATATCCGCGCGGGCAGGGTGCGCGCGCTGGCCACCACCATGCCGCAGCGCGTGGAATGGCTGCCGGACCTGCCGACGGTGGCGGAATCCGGCTTTCCCGGTTTCGACGCCAATGTGTGGTACATGGTGATCGGCCCCGGCGGCCTGCCGGATGGCGTGACGCAGCGCTGGAGCACCGGCATCAACCGCGCCCTGAACGACCCCGCCGTGCGTGCGCGGCTGCGCGACAGCGGCTTCATCGTCGGCGGCGGCAGCCCCGCCGACGCCGCCGCCCTGCTGCGCCGCGACGCCGAGCGATATGCCGCCGTGATCCGCGCCGCGCAGGTGAGGCTGGATTGATGCCGACCGCGCTGGTCCTGGGTGGCGGCATCATGGGCCTCTGCGCCGCCTGGGGGTTGGCGCGCGAGGGCTTCGCCGTGACGGTGGTGGAGCAGGACGCCATCCCCAATTCGCGCGGGTCCTCGGTGGATGACCACCGGCTGATCCGCCACGCCTATGGCGCCCAGCGCGGCTACATGCGCATGGTGGACGACGCCTACGCCGCGTGGGACGCGCTGTGGGCCGAACTGGGCGAAACCCTGCACGTGCCGACCGGCGTGCTGGCGCTGGATGAGGGCGCGGGAAGCTGGCTGCCCGACACCCGTGCCGCGCTGCGCGCCGATGCCCGCCCCTTCACCGACCTGACGGGAGCGGAGGTCGCCGCGCGCTTCCCGCTGCTGGACGGCGCCGGCATCGCCGATGCGCTGCACACCGCGCCGGGCGGCGTGCTGCTGGCCGGGCGCATCGTCGCCGCGCTGGCCCGCCACCTGGAAGGGCGCGGCGTG
>JBEQBS010000143.1:0-7625 GCA_041639675.1 Rubritepida sp.
TGTCGGCGCGCGGGCCGCGGGCGGCGACGGCGGCGGCCCATTCGGCGCGCAGCAGGGCCAGCAGCCGCGCGGGCGTGCCGGCGGCCTCCGCGATGGCGGCCGCCGTCTCGATGTCCTTGCGCATCAGGCCGAGCTGGAAGCCGCCGGCATAGCGCGCGCTCGCGATCTCCTGCGCCAGCTTGGTCTCGGAGGCGACGTTGCGGCCGGAGGAGGCGTTGAGCACGCGGGTGAGGATGGCGAGGTCCAGCCCCTCCGCCTGCGCCATCAACGCCGCCTCGCTCACCGCCAGCAGCCCGGCGGCATAGACGACGTTGTTCAGCGCCTTCATGGCGTGCGCGCTGCCCAGCGGGCCGGTGCGGATCACGCCCTCCCCCATGCGCAGCAGCAGGGGTTCGGCGCGGTCCAGCGCCGCCGGGTCGCCGCCGGCCATGATGGCCAGCGTGCCGGCGCGGGCCTTCACGACGCTGCCGGAGACGGGGGCATCCACCATCGCCACGCCGCGCGCGGCCAGGCGGGCGCCCCAGCGCCGGGTCTCGGCAGGCACCGAGCTGCCCATGTCCAGCACCAGGGCGCCGGGGCGGAGCGCGCCTTCCATCGTGGCCAGCACCTGGGCCACGGCCGGGCTGTCGGGCAGCATGAGGATGACGGTTCCCGCCCCCGCGGCAAGGGCGGCGGCATCGGCGGCGGCGGGGGCGCCGGGCAGCGTGGTCCCGGCGGCATCCAGCGTCAGCAGCGCGATGCCCTTCGCATGCAGGTTCGCCGCCATCGGCGCGCCCATCATGCCCAGGCCGACGAATCCCACCGCGCCTTCCATGGCCGTTCCCCCTTCCCTGTTGCGGGCGAGTGTCGGGGAGGCGGCGGGGCTTGTCCACGCGGGCCTGGAAAACCGCCGCACGATGTGCCATATCAGGGATGCCGCTTGCGGCTATGGCGATAAACGTTGCGTGGAATAAGCGTTGCGGACCCGGGGGCAGTGCCCGGCGGCTCCACCATCACATCCTCCCTTGTCGGGGCGGCTGGCATGGGGCCGAAACAGGCTCGACGCGCGAGGTAAAGACGCAGCTTTTGCCCGGCATTGTACCGCCGTCATCGGGCTAAATCACAAGTGCCAACGACAACAGCCGCGAGGCTGTGGCGCTCGCTGCCTAACACTAGGTAAGCGCGGTTTGGGGGGCACCGGGCAACAGAAGCCCCCCGCCTGACGGCGCCCATTCCCTGCCCCCTGGGCAGGGAATGGGCGCCGTCAGGCGTTTTGCCGTGCCCTCACCGCCGCCCCGCCCGGCGGGCCGGACGGCTACGCCGGGCGGCGCGCGCATCCTCCGTGCGCGGTGGCGGTTCTCCGGGGGCGGTGGCGCTCGCCTGCGGCGTCGCGCTTCTGGTGCTCATGGTTGCCGTTGGTCCTGGGGGGTTGCGCCGCGGGTGCCGGGCGCCGCGTTGGTCGGGTCGTGTCGCGCCGGCTGGCCGCCGCCGCCCGCGCCGCTGCGCCTGGGCCATCGCGGCGCCGCCCCTTCCTTCCCCTCGCGCGCTTCCGCACCTATGTTGCGGCCCCCAAGGTTTGCAGTGATGACCCAGACACCGCCCCCCAGCCTCCTCCCCTATGACCACTGGGCCGGCCGCGCCCTGCGCGCCGTGGCCGTGGACGCGCTGGAGCACGCGGCGCGCGAGGGCCTGCCGGGCGACCACCATTTCTATCTCTCCTTCCGCACCGACCACCCGGGCACCGTGGTGCCGGGCCACCTGAAGGCCCGCTACCCGAAGGAGATGACCATCGTCCTCCAGCACCGCTTCTGGGACCTGGCGGTGGACCGCGCGGGGCAGCGCTTCTCGGTCGGGCTCTCCTTCTCCGGCGTGCCGGCCATGCTCTCCGTGCCCTTCGGCGCGATGACCGCCTTCCAGGACCCGCACGCGCAATTCGGCCTGCGCTTCGAGCCGGAGCTGGAGGACGCCGCCGAACCCGCGCCCGAGCCCCCGGCGCCGCCCGCCCCCGAACCCGCCCCGCCCCAGCCCGCCCCCCAGGTGGTGAGCCTGGACGCCTTCCGCCGCAAGCGCGACTGAGAGACCGCCGCCATGACCCCTCCCCTTGACGTGGACGCCGCCCCGGTCACGGATGCGACGCGGACCAGGCGCTACGAGTTCTCCACCATGTACCCGCTGGGCAAGGACGCGACGCCGTATCGCCGCCTGCCGATCGAGGGCGTGAGCACTGTGGATGCCGGCGGCAGGCGCGTGCTGCGCATCCCCGCGCGGGTGCTGGAGGAGCTGGCCTTCGCCGCCTGCCGCGACGTCTCCCACCTGCTGCGCCCCGGCCACCTCCAGCAACTGGCGAACATCCTCAAGGACCCCGAGGCGAGCGCCAATGACCGCTTCGTGGCGCTGGACCTGCTGAAGAACGCCAACATCGCCGCCGGCGGCACGCTGCCCATGTGCCAGGACACCGGCACCGCCATCGTCTTCGGCAAGAAGGGCCAGCGCGTCTGGGTCGAGGGCGACGAGGAGGAGGCGCTGAGCCACGGCGTGGCGCGCACCTACACCGAGACCAACCTGCGCTACTCGCAGATGGCGCCGCTCTCCATGTTCGATGAGGTGAACACCGGCAACAACCTGCCGGTGGAGTTCACCATCCTGGCGCAGCCCGGCGAGGAGAAGGCCGAGGAGCTGCACCTGATGTTCGTCCTCAAGGGCGGCGGCAGCGCCAACAAGACCTTCCTGTTCCAGCAGACCCGCGCGGTGCTGAACAAGCCCAAGCTCCTCGCCTTCCTGGAGGAGAAGATCAGGACGCTCGGCACCTCCGCCTGCCCGCCCTACCACCTGGCGGTGGTGATCGGCGGCACCAGCGCCGAGGCCACGCTGAAGACCGTGAAGCTGGCCAGCACGCGCTACCTGGACGCGCTGCCCACCACGGGCAGCAAGGCCGGCCACGCCATCCGCGACCCGGAGCTGGAGGGGGAGATCCATCGCCTCACCCAGAATCTCGGCATCGGCGCGCAGTTCGGCGGCAAGTATTTCTGCCATGACGTGCGGGTGGTGCGCCTGCCGCGGCACGGCGCCTCCCTGCCCATCGGCATCGGCGTGTCGTGCAGCGCGGACCGGCAGATCAAGGCCAAGATCACCGCCGAGGGCGTCTTCCTGGAAGAGCTGGAGCACGAGCCCGCCCACTACCTGCCCGAATACACCGACGACATCACCGGCGGCGAGGTGGTGCGGATTGACCTGAACCAGCCCATGGCCGCCATCCGCGCCGAGCTGTCGAAGCACCCGGTGAAGACGCGCGTGTCGCTGACCGGCACCATCGTGGTCGCGCGCGACATCGCCCACGCCAAGCTGCAGGAGCGGCTGGACCGCGGCGAGGGCCTGCCGCAGTACATGAAGGATCACCCGGTCTACTACGCCGGCCCGGCCAAGACGCCGGAGGGCATGGCCACCGGCTCCTTCGGCCCCACCACCGCGGGGCGGATGGACAGCTACGTGGAAGCCTTCCAGGCGGCCGGCGGCTCGCTGGTGATGCTGGCCAAGGGCAACCGCTCCAGGGCCGTGACGAACGCCTGCAAGCAGTTCGGCGGCTTCTACCTGGGCAGCGTCGGCGGCCCCGCGGCGCGGCTGGCGCAGGACTGCATCCGCAAGGTCGAGGTGCTGGAATACCCGGAGCTGGGGATGGAGGCGGTGTGGCGCATCGAGGTGGAGGATTTCCCGGCCTTCATCGTGGTGGATGACAAGGGCAACGACTTCTACGACGGGCTGGAGTGAGCGTGGCGTGTTCGCGCCACGCCACGCCCCCCTGCTCACGGGCTTCTTCCTCACCTTCATCATGACCTTCGTCATCTCCGGCGTCTCGACGCTGCTGGCGCTGGGCCTCACCGGCGCCATGCTGGCGCGCTGGCCGGTGGCCTGGATGACCTCCTGGGCCATCGCCTTCCCCACCGTGCTGGTGGTGCTGCCCATCGTGCGCCGCATCGTGGCGCGCCTGACCACGGAGACGCGCCCATGAGCCGCCGCCTCATCTCCTCGGGCTCCGTCTTCGAGGAGCAGATCGGCTATTCCCGCGCCGTGGTGGATGGCGACTGGGTCTTCGTCTCCGGCACCACCGGCTACGACTACGCCACCATGACCATCGCCGACGACGTGGCCGCGCAGTGCGAACAGGCGCTGCGCAACATCGCCGCCGCGCTGGCGCAGGCCGGCGGCTCCCTGCGCGACGTGGTGCGCGCCACCTTCATCGTGCCCCGGCGCGAGGATTGGGAGCCGTGCTGGCCGGTGCTGAGGCGCCATTTCGGCGATGTCCGCCCGGCCTCCACCCTGCTGCACGCCGGCCTGCAGACCGACGCCATGCGCATCGAGATCGAAGTCACCGCCCGGCTGCGCCGGCGCGAAGGGGAGCACCGCTGATGCGCTTCGCCGTGGACCGGCTGGACCACCTGGTCATCACCTGTGCCGACGTGGAGATCAGCGCCGCCTGGTACCAGCGGGTGCTGGGCATGGAGCGCGAGGAGTTCGGCCCGCACCGCCGCACCTCGCTGCGCTTCGGCGGGCAGAAGATCAACTTGCGCCCGCGCGAGGCCAGCCAGGCCGAATGGTGGTCCGGCACCGACCCGCGGCCGGGCAGCCAGGATCTGTGCTTCATCGTCACCGTCTCCTCGCTGGAGATCGCGGCGCATTTCCACCGCTGCGGCGTGACGATCGCGCAGGGGCCGGTGAAGAAGGATGGCGCGCTGGGCACCATCACCAGCGTCTATTGCCGCGACCCGGACGGCAACCTGATCGAGGTCAGCACGTATGGTGACTGAGCCTCTTCGAGGCTCAGTCACCATACGTGCTTCTTTCATGCACTCAGACGCCGGGCGGCCGCATCCGCGGCCTTGGCTTCGGCACCCTGAAGGGTGCCGGCGACCGCCGTGCGGCCGCATCCTCCGTGCGCGGCGTTGGGCTGGGTAGGGGGCGCGTGTTGGCCGGCCTTGCCTGCGGCTTTGGCCTGTCGTGCATGGGGGCGCGGGACGCGCCGTGCCCCGGGCCAAGGGCGCCCCGGCTGGCGGCGCCGGCGGCCGGCTCGGTCGGAGGCCCGGTTGCCCGGGCCACGCCCGCCCCGCACCCCTCCCCTGCCGGCTTTCGCCTTGCGAAACCCTTGATTTTCGGCATCCTGGCCCATTCCGCGGCAGTCCCGCCGCGGAACCGCCGCGCACGTGAAGGAGCGCCGACCGTGATTCCCGCCTTGATGCCGACCTACAACCGCGCCGACCTCGCCTTCGAGCGGGGCGAGGGCGCCTGGCTGTGGACGGATGACGGGCGACGTTTCCTCGATTTCGGCGCCGGCATCGCCACCTCCAGCCTGGGCCACGGCCACCCGCATCTGACGCGCACCATCGCCGAGCAGGCGGCGAAGGTCATGCACGTCTCCAACCTCTACCGCGTAAAGCAGGCGGAGGATCTGGCGGCGCGCCACGTCGCCGCCTCCTTCGCCGACAGCGTCTTCTTCTGCAACTCGGGCGCCGAGGCGAATGAGGGCATGGTGAAGGCGGTGCGGAAGTACCACGCCGAGGAAGGCCGGCCCGAGCGCTTCCGCATGATCTGCTTCGAGGGCGCCTTCCACGGCCGCACCCTGGCCATGCTGAGCGCCACCGGCAACGCCAAGTACCTGGCCGGCTTCGGCCCGCCGGTAGAGGGCTTCGACCACGTGCCCTTCGGCAACATGAACGCCGTGCGCGCCGCTATCGGCCCGCAGACCGGCGGCATCATGATCGAGCCCGTGCAGGGCGAGGGCGGCGTCCGCCCCGCCGAGCTGCGCTTCCTGCGGGAGCTGCGCGCCGTCTGCGACGAATTCGGCCTGCTGCTGGCGCTGGACGAGGTGCAGACCGGCATGGGCCGCTCCGGCAAGCTCTGGGCACATCAATGGGCCGGCATCGAGCCCGATGTGATGAGCAGCGCCAAGGGGATCGGCGGCGGCTTCCCGCTCGGCGCCATCCTGGCGAAGGAGAAGGTGGCGAAGCACCTCAAGCCCGGCACGCATGGCACCACCTATGGCGGTGGGCCGCTGGCCTGCGCCGCCGGCAACGCCGTGCTGGACGTGATGCTGGCCCCCGGATTCCTGGACGGCGTGGACCGCGTGGCGCGCCACCTGTGGCGCGGCATGGTGGCCCTGGCCGAGCGCCACCCCACGGTGGCCGAGGGCGCGCAGGGCGCGGGCCTGCTGCTGGGCCTGAAGCTGCGTGGGGAGGTGAGCAACACGGAGATGCAGGCCGCCTGCGTCGCCGAGGGGCTGCTGACGGTCGCCGCCGGCATGAACGTGCTGCGCGTCGCCCCGCCCCTCATCATCACCGAGGCCGAGGCCGACCAGGCGCTGGAGATGCTGGACCGCGCCTGCCGCCGCCTCACCCCGTCCCTCAGCCAGGTGGCCGCGAAGTGAGCGCGGCGTTGAAGACCACCGGCGGGGGCAGCGATGCCCCCCGCCACTTCCTGGAGCTGATGGACCTGGACGGGCCGACGCTGCGGCACATGCTCGACCTCGGCAAGCGATCCAAGCGCGGCGAGGTGCCGGGCCAGCCGCTGGCCGGCAAGACGGTGGCGCTGATCTTCGAGCTGCCGAGCACGCGCACCCGCGTCTCCTTCGAGGTGGGCATCCGCCAGCTCGGCGGCACGCCGCTGGTGCTGACGGCGAAGGAGATCCAGCTCAACCGCGGCGAAAGCATCAAGGACACGGCGCGCGTGCTGTCGCGCTACGTGGATGCCATCATGCTGCGCACCGCCGACGTGGCGCAGATGCGCGAGCTGGCGGAATACGCCACCATCCCGGTCATCAACGGGCTCACCAACATCTCCCATCCCTGCCAGCTGATGGCCGACGTGATGACCTTCGAGGAGCATCGCGGCCCCATCGCCGGCCAGGTGGTGGCCTGGACCGGCGACGGCAACAACGTGGCGCAGAGCTTCATCCAGGCCGCGGCGCGCTTCGGCTTCACCCTGCGCATCGCCACCCCGCCGGAGCTCGAACCCCCGGCGGAGCTGCTGGCCTGGGCGCGGCGCGAGGGCGCGCGGATCGAGCTGTCCAACGACCCCGCCGCGGCGGTGAAGGGTGCGCGCGCCGTCGTCACCGATTGCTGGATCAGCATGAGCGACGAGAAGACGGCCGCCGCGCAGAACCGCCACAACATGCTGATGCCCTTCCAGCTCAACGCCGCGCTGCTGCGGCATGCCGCGCCGGATGCCATCGTCATGCACTGCCTGCCCGCCCATCGCGGCGAGGAGATCACCGACGAGGTGATGGACGGCCCGCAGAGCGTGGTGTTCGACGAGGCGGAGAACCGCCTGCACGCGCAGAAGGGCATCCTCCTCTGGGCCTTCGGTGCGGGCTGAGGCCTGCACCGAAGGCCCAGGGCGGAAACACCGCGCGCCTGCCGGCGCGACGGGCGATGGCGGGGCCGAAGCGCCGGGCGCGCCCACCGCGGCGGATGTCGCCGCCGCCTACCGGCTGTGGCTGTGCCGGGCGCCGGAAAGCGCCGCCGTGGTCGAGGGCCACCTGCGCCACGGCAGCCAGGAGGCGCTGGCCCGCGCCTTCGCGGAGTCGGAGGAGGCCGCCATGCGCCGCCCCTGGCCGCTCGGCCGGCCGGGTCGGCCCCTGCTGCCGGTGGCGCCGGCGC
>JBEQBS010000144.1:0-7549 GCA_041639675.1 Rubritepida sp.
CGGCGCGCGCCGAATGGGACCGCCTGGCCCGCCGCGCGCCGGAGCTCGCCGGCCGCAACCCCGCCATCACCCGCTTCGAGCGCGGCGAGGGCCAGCCGCCGCTCTGGCGCCTGCGCACCGGCGGCTTCGCCGATGCCGCCGCCGCGCGGGCCTTCTGCGAGGGGCTGCGCGCGAAGGAGCTGGCCTGCAACGTGGTGAATCCTGGGTGAAGGCCGCCATCATCGGCCTCGCCGGCCTGTCGCTGACGGCCGAGGAGGCGGCGCTGCTGCGGCGGGAACGCCCGGCGGGCGCCATCCTCTTCGCCCGCAACGTCGAATCCCCCGCGCAGCTGCGGGCGCTCACCGCCGCCATCCGCCAGGAACTCGGGGCGGAGGCGCCGATCCTGGTGGACCAGGAAGGCGGGCGCGTGGCGCGGCTCAGGCCGCCGCACTGGCCCGCCTTCCCGCCGCCCGCCTCCTTCGAGGGCCGCCCGGCGGCGGAGGCGCGCGAATCCGCCCGCGCCCTGGGTGAAGCCTGCGTGGCGGAGGGGCTGGACGTGGTCTGCGCCCCCCTGCTGGACCTGCGCCTGCCCGGCGCGCATGACGTGATCGGCGACCGCGCCTTTTCCGCCGACCCGGCCGAGGTCGCGCGGCTGGGCGCGGCCTTCGTCGCCGGGCTGCGCGATGCCGGGGCGCAGCCGGTGGTCAAGCACATCCCCGGCCATGGCCGCGCCCTGGCCGACAGCCACAACGACCTGCCGGTGGTGGAGGGCGACGTCTCGGCCGATGCCGCGCCCTTCGCGGCACTGGCGGCGGACGACCTCTGGGCGATGACGGCGCACATCCTGTACCCGGCACTGGACGACGCGCTGCCGGCCACCCTCTCGCCCGCGGTGATCGGGCGGCACATCCGCGGCCTGATCGGCTTCGGCGGGCTCCTGCTCTCGGACGACCTGGGGATGAAGGCGCTGCGCGGCGGCCTCGATGCGCTGGCGGCGCAGGCGCTGGAAGCCGGCTGCGACCTGGTGCTGCACTGCTCGGGCGAGATCGCCGAATCCGCCGCCGTGCTGGCCGGCGCCGGGCCCGCCACCAATGCGGCTGGGCGGCGCATGGCCCTGTCGCGGGCGGCCGCGCGGGCATGATGGAGTTCCTGCCGGAGCTGACCGCCGCCGTGCTGGCCAGCGTCATCGCCATCACCTTCCACGAGGCCGCGCATGGCTATGCCGCGCGCGCGCTGGGCGACGACACGGCGGCCCGGCTGGGGCGGCTGTCGCTGAACCCGCTGCGCCATGTGGACCCGGTCGGCACCGTGCTGGTGCCCGGCCTGCTGCTGGTCTCGCAGCTGCTGGCGACGGGGCGGGTGGACATGATGTTCGGCTGGGCCAAGCCCGTGCCGGTGGACATCCGCAACCTGCGCGACCCCAAGACGGGCATGATGTGGGTGGCGCTGGCCGGGCCGGCGACCAACTTCCTCCTCGCCTTCATGGCCGCGCTGCTGGCGCACCTGGCCGGCTGGGCGGACAGCGAATGGGTCTTCCGCTTCCTCGGCCTCTCCATCCTGGCGAACCTGGTGCTGGGGCTGTTCAACCTCATCCCCGTGCCGCCGCTGGATGGCGGGCGCATCCTGGTCGGCATCCTGCCCATGCGCCTCGCGCTGGCGGTGGCGCGGCTGGAGCGCGTGGGGCTGTTCCTGGTGCTGGGCGTGCTGTTCGGCCTGCCGCTGCTGATCCCCGCCTTCCGGCCGATGGACTGGTTCCTCGAAGGGGTGGTGCGCCCGGCCTTCGCCCTGGTGCTGCGCGCGGCGGGGCATGCGGCGTGAGCGAATCGCTGCTGCTGCGCCTCGATGCCTACGAGGGCCCGCTGGATGCGCTGCTGGACCTCGCGCGCGCGCAGAAGCTGGACCTGCGCGCCATCAACATCCTCGCCCTGGTGGACCAGTTCCTCCTGGTGGTGGAGGGCGCGCGGCGGGTGCGGCTGGAGCTCCAGGCCGAATGGCTGGTAATGGCCGCCTGGCTCGCCTGGCTGAAATCCCGCCTGCTGCTGCCGGAGGAGGAGCGCGGCCCGGAGGAGGAGGACCCCGTGCTGGCCGCCCGGCGCCTGGCCGATCGGCTGGAGGAGCTGGGCCGCATGCGCGAGGCCGCGCGCTGGCTGGCCGCCCGCGCCCAGCTGGGCCGCGAGACCTTCGCCCGCGGCGCCCCGGAATCCCTGCGCGTGGAGGACCGCTCGGGCCTGGCGCTGGAGCTGAACGCCCTGCTGCGCGCCTATGCCCAGGCCCGGCGGCGCGGCGCCGCCACCCGCCCCTTCACGCCCAAGCCCCGCAAGCTGTGGAGCGTCGCCGAGGCGCTGGGCCGGCTGCGCGCCCTGATCGGCGAGGCGGGGCCGGCGTGGTCCACCCTCGCTGCCTTCCTGCCGGATGGGCTGGAGGCGCCGCTGGACCGCAAGGCGGCGCTGGCCTCCACCCTGGTGGCGGCGCTGGAGGCGGCGCGCGGCGGGGGCATCGAGATCGAGCAGGAGGCGCCCTTCGCGCCCATCCGCATCCGTGCTGGAACCCCGGCCCATGGATGACGCCGATTTCCAGCACGGGCTGCGCATCGCCGAGGCGCTGATCTTCGCCTCCGACCGCCCGGTCCCGGCAGCCCGCGTGCAGCTGGCCCTGCCGGCGGGGGTGGAGGCGCAGGCGGTGCTGACCGCGCTGGCCGCCCGCACGGCCGGCGCGGCGGTGGAACTGGTGGAGGTGGCCGGCGGCTTCGCCTTCCGCACCGCGCTGGACCTTGCGCCCGCCATCACCCGCGTGGTGGAGGTGCCGCGCCGCCTGCCGCGCGCGGCGATGGAGGCGCTGGCCATCATCGCCTACCACCAGCCCGTCACGCGGGCGGAGATCGAGGAGATCCGCGGCGCGGCGCTGGCGCAGTCCACCCTGGATTCGCTGCTGGATGCCGCCCTGGTCGGCCCGCGCGGCCGGCGCGAGACGCCCGGCCGCCCGACCCTGTGGGGCACCACCCCGCGCTTCCTCGACCAGTTCGGCCTGAAGTCCCTGGCCGAATTGCCGCGGCGGGAGGAGCTGGTGAGCCAGGACCTCGCGGTGCTGGAGCTGGCGCCGCCCCCCCCGGCGGAGGCCGCCCCGTGACGCTGCGCCTGGAAGGCATCCGCCACGCCTATGGCCCGAAGCAGGTGCTGGACGGCGTCTCGCTGGAGGTCGCGCCGGGCGAGATCCTGTGCCTGCTGGGCCCCTCCGGCGACGGCAAGACCACCCTGCTGCGCCTGGTGGCCGGGCTGGAGCCGGTGCAGCAGGGCCGCATCGAGCTGGATGGCCGCGTGCTGGCCGAGCCCGGCCGCGCCGTGCCGCCCGAGGGGCGCAGCGTCGGCTTCGTGTTCCAGGACTACGCGCTGTTCCCGCACCTGACGGTGGCGGAGAACGTGGCCTTCGGCCTGCGCCGCCTGGGGCGCGAGGAACGGGCGCGGCGGGTGGAGGAGGCGCTGGGGCGTGTGGGCCTCGCGTCCATGGCGGGCGCCTGGCCGCACCAGCTCTCCGGCGGGCAGCAGCAGCGGGTGGCCCTGGCCCGGGCGCTCGCCCCGCGCCCGGCGGTGCTGCTGCTGGACGAGGCCTTCGCCTCCCTGGACGCCCGCCTGCGCGAGCAGGTGCGCGACGACACCCTCCATGTCCTGCAGGAATCCGGCATCCCGGCGCTGATCGTCACCCATGACGCCGAGGAGGCGATGTTCATGGCCGACCGCATCGCCCTGATGCGGCGCGGGCGGGTGGTGCAGCTCGGCACGCCGGAGACGCTCTACCTGCACCCGGCGGACCCTTTCGTCGCCACCTTCCTGGGCGAGGTGAACCGCCTGCCCGGCTCGGTGCGCGAGGGCATGGCCTGGACCGCCATCGGCCCCGTGCCCGGCCACGGCCTGGCCGAAGGCGCCGCCTGCCAGGTGCTGCTGCGCCCCGAGGGGCTGCTGCTGACCGATGGCGGCACGGCGGCCGAGGTGGAGGCCTGCCGGCTGCTGGGCGCCACCACCCTGGTGCACCTGGCGGTGCCGGACGGGCAGGGGGGGCTGCTGCACCTGCATGCCCGCCTGCCCCCCGGCGCCGCGCTGGCCCGCGGGCAGCGGGTGACGGTGGGCATGGACCCCAGCCGCGCCTTCGCCTTCGCCCTGCCCCAGGGGCCGGCGCAGGGGGCGGGTGCAAAGCCCGCCGCGGCATCCTAAATGGGGCTGGATTGGCGCGCCCCCGCCGCGCTGGTAGAACCGGGACCCTTCTGGATCGGGATGTGAATGTTCGACCTTGCCTGGTCTGAGATCGCCTTGATCGCGGTCGTCGCCGTCGTCGTCATCGGGCCGAAGGACCTGCCCGGGGCGGTGCGCGGCGTGGCCGACTTCATCAAGAAGGCGAAGAAGCAGATCGCCTCCTTCCAGCAGCAGGCCGACGAGCTGGTGCGCGAGGCCAAGCTGGACGACGTGCGCAACCAGATCGCCGAGGTGAAGGGCACGATCAACGAGATCCGCTCCTTCGACCTGAAGGGCGAGATCACGAAGCATGTGGACGGCGACGGCACGCTGTCCAGGACCTTCGAGTCCAACCCCTTCTCCTCCACCCCCGCCGCCCCGGCCTGGACGCCGCCGCCCACCGCGAAGGACACGCCCGACGCCCCGGCGATGATCCCGCCGCAGACCATGGCGCCCTACGTGCCGCCGCCCGAGCCGCCGCCGGCCCCGGCGGTGGAGGCGCCCTCCTTCGTGCCGCCCGCCACGCCCGTTCCCTACGCGGGCTCCGCCACGCCTGCCCCGCCGCCCGCCGTGGCCCAGGTGGCCCCCGAGCCGCAGGTGCCGCCCGCCCTGGCGACGCCGGCCAAGAGCTAGAGGACGCGCCCCGTGTCGAACACCGCCGCGCAGGACGAGGACCCCATCAACGACAAGCCGATGCCGCTGACCGAGCACCTGCTCGAATTGCGGACCCGGCTGCTGTGGTCCATCGGCGCCTTCGCCCTGGCCTTCGCCGTCTGCTACTACTTCTCCCGCTCCATCTACGGCTTCCTGGCCGCGCCGCTGGCCAACGCCCTGTTTGAGCACGGCGGCGGCGACCGGCGGATGATCTTCACCGCGCTCTACGAAGCCTTCTTCACCTACCTGAAGGTGGCCTTCTTCGGGGCGGTGTTCTTCTCCTTCCCCATGTGGGCCACGCAGCTGTGGCTGTTCGTGGCGCCCGGGCTGTACCGCAGCGAGAAGCGGGCGATCATGCCCTTCCTCGTCGCCTCGCCCTTCCTGTTCCTGGCCGGGGCGGCGCTGGCCTACTACTTCATCTTCCCGCTCGCCTGGCATTTCTTCATCTCCTTCGAGACGCCGGCGGGCTCGGGCACCGTGCCGATCCAGCTGGAGGCGAAGGTCAGCGAATACCTGTCGCTGGTGATGCACATGATCCTGGCCTTCGGCATCGCCTTCCAGATGCCGGTGCTGCTGACGCTGCTGTGCAAGGTGGGCATCCTCAACGTGGATTCGCTGCGCAAGGGGCGGCGCTACGCCATCGTCGGCATGTTCGTGGTGGCGGCCATCATCACGCCCCCGGACATCATCTCCCAGGTCGGCCTCGCGGTGCCGCTGATCCTGCTCTACGAGGTGAGCATCCTGGCGGCGCGGTGGATGGCGCCGAAGCCTGATCCGGATGCGTCATGAACCTCATCCGGCAGCCCGCCGCCGACCCGCTGGATGAGCTGTTCGAGGTGGTGAACCTGACGCGCGAGGACACGGGCGTGGCGGGCGTGATCTGTATCTCTACAGCGCAGGGCCGGCATGGCCCGCGCGTGAAGTGGTACCCCGGCCGCCCGGGCCGCGAGGCGCCGTGCCTGACGGTGACGCTGGAGAACCCGCCACGGGTGCTGAACCACGGGCTGTCCGTGCGCGAGGCCGCCGAGGCCGAGGGCCGGGTGCGCGCCTGGGCCGCGGCGAACGAGGCGGCGCTGCTGCGCTTCTGGGCCGAGGGCCTGTCCTGGACGCGGGCGGAGGTCAATGCCTTCATGGACGGGCTGGCGAAGCTGCCGTAAGGGGCAGCGCCATGCACGACATCCGCGCCCTCCGTGCCGATCCGGCCGGTTTCGACGCCGCCATGGCCCGCCGCGGCCTGCCGCCGCAATCCCCCGCGCTGCTGGCGCTGGACGAGGCGCGCCGCGCCGCCGTCACCGCCGCCGAATCCGCCCAGGCCCGCCGCAACGCCCTGTCGCGCGAGATCGGCGCCGCCATGAAGCGCGGCGACGCCGAGGGGGCCGCGCGGCTGAAGGCGGAGGTCGCCGCCCTCGCCGCCGCCACGGCCGATGCCGAGGATGTGGCGCTGGAGGCGGCGCTGGCCGCCCTGCCCAACATCCTGGACCCCGAGGTGCCTGAGGGCCGCGACGAATCCGCCAATGTCGTCTTGCACCAGCACGGCACCCCGCGCGACCTCCCCGGCGCGAAGGAGCATTGGGAGCTGGGCGAGGCGATGGGGCTGATGGATTTCGAGGCCGCCGCCCGCCTCTCTGGCAGCCGTTTCGTGGTGCTGAAGGGCGCGCTGGCCCGGCTGGAGCGCGCGCTGGGCCAATGGATGCTGGACCTGCACGTGGCCGAGCACGGCTACGAGGAGGTCAGCCCCCCCGTGCTGGTGAAGCGCGACGCCCTGTTCGGCACCAACCAGCTGCCCAAGTTCGAGGAGGACCTGTTCCGCACCACCGGCGAGCACTACCTCATCCCCACCGCCGAGGTGCCGCTGACCAACCTCCTGCGCGAACAGATCATCCCCGAACCCGCCCAGCCCATCCGCTACACGGCGCTGACGCCCTGCTTCCGCTCCGAGGCCGGCGCTGCCGGGCGCGACACGCGCGGGATGCTGCGCCAGCACCAGTTCTCCAAGGTGGAGATGGTGAGCCTCTGCACCCCCGAGCAGTCGGACGCCGAGCACGAGCGCATGACTGCCTGCGCCGAGCGCGTGCTGACGGAGCTGGGCCTGAGCTGGCGCCGGGTGCTGCTCTGCGCGGGCGACACCGGCTTCGGGGCAGCCCGGACCCATGACCTGGAGGTGTGGCTGCCCGGCCAGAAGGCGTGGCGGGAAATCTCCTCCTGCTCCAACACGCGGGCCTTCCAGGCGCGGCGCATGAAGGCGCGCTTCCGCCGCGGTAAGGAGAACCTGTTCCTGCACACGCTCAACGGCTCCGGCGTCGCGGTGGGCCGGGCGCTGATCGCGGTGATGGAGACGCACCAGCAGCCGGATGGCTCGATCGCGGTGCCCGGGGTGCTGCGGCCCTTCATGCGCGGGCAGGAGCGCATCGGCTGAGGGAAACCCGCCGCACCGGCTGACGTTCGTGCGTCGCAACGGTGCGGCCGGCATGACCCTGAATCCTGACGGCGCGTGGCGGCGCGCATGGCCATGAGCCCCTTCGACATGGCCGGCATGCCCCGGCCCCGGCTGGATGCCCTGGCCGGCCGTGCCCCGCCCGACCCGTTGGCGCTGTGCTGCACCGCCTTCCTGCTGCTGCCCGGCCTGCTGTTCCTGGCCGGCTGGGCGCAGGGCTGGGCCGCCGCGCCGGGCATCGCCGCCGGCCTGGCCGCCC
>JBEQBS010000145.1:0-7517 GCA_041639675.1 Rubritepida sp.
CGATGGCACGGGCGCGTAGCTCAGCGGGAGAGCACTGCCTTCACACGGCAGGGGTCACAGGTTCAATCCCTGTCGCGCCCACCATTCCATCCAGCATCACGGTTCGATCAGGCGGCATGCCGGCCTTCGGCACCAGGCACGGGCCTGCCCGCCGCATCGGGGCCGGCGGCGCCGCCATGCCCCCGTGGCACGGCGCCCGCCGCCACCCGCCTTGCGTCACATCCGCGCCAGCACCCGGTCCACGAAGGCGCCGGCCACGCCCAGGTAGTTGGCCGGGTCGCACAGGGCGGCCACCTCGGCGCGCGTCAGCCGCGCCGTCACGCCGGGCTCGCGCGCCAGCGCCTCCGCCAGCGGGATTCCCTCGGCCAGCGCCGTGTCGCAGGCATGGTTGACGACGTGGTGCGCCTCGCCGCGGCCCAGCACGGGGGCCAGGCCCATCATCACCTGCTCGGCGGCGATGAGGCCGCCCGTGCTGTCCAGGTTGCGGCGCATCCGCGCGGCGTCCACCTGCAGGCCTTCCGCCAGGAAGCGCGCCTGGAGCAAGGCGCCATGCGCCAGGGTGAAGGCCTGGGCGACGGCCAGCGGCTCGGCCTGCCAGGGGCCGGTGCCGCGCTCCTGGTCCACCGCCATCGCCGCCAGCACCTGCGGCACCAGCGCGTGCACGCCGCGCGCCTGGGCGATGACGTATTCGCAGGCGATGGGGTTGCGCTTCTGCGGCATGGTGCTGCTGCCGCCGCGGCCGGGCACGTGGGGCTCGTTCACCTCCGCCACCTCGGTCTGCATCAGCAGGATCACGTCGGTGGCGATCTTGGAGAGCGCGCCGCAAAGCAGGCCGAGGAAGTTCACCGCCTCCGCCACGCCGTCGCGCGCGGCGTGCCAGGGGATGTCGCAGGGCGCCAGGCCCAGCTCGCGCGCCAGCTCCTCCTGCACCAGCAGCCCCTGGGTGCCCAGCGAGGCCAGGGTGCCGGCGGCGCCGCCGAGCTGCACGCGCTCGACGCGCGGGCGCAGCTGGTCCAGCCGCTCCACCATCGTCAGCAGCGGCGAGAGCCAGACCGCGACCTTGGTGCCGAAGGTGACGGGCAGGGCGTGCTGCAGGTGGGTGCGCCCGGCCATCAGCGTGTCGCGGTGCGTGCGCGCCATGGCGGCCAGCGCGGCGTTGGTGGCGATGAGGTCGCCGCGGATCAGCGCCAGGCCCTGGCGCATCTGCAGCACCAGGGCGGTGTCCATGATGTCCTGCGTGGTGGCGCCCCAGTGGGTCCACTTGCCGGCATCCGGCCCGGCCAGGGCGGTCAGCTGCTTGACGAGGCCGACCACCGGGTAGCCGGTGTTGCGCGTGGCCGCGGCCAGGGCCGGGATGTCGAGCCGCGAGGCATCGGCTGCGGCGGTGATGGCGGCCGCCGCCTCGGGCGGGACGATGCCCAGGCGCGACTGCGCGCGGGCGAGTGCCGCCTCCACGTCCATCATGCGCTGGAGGAAGGCGGCTTCGCCCATCGCGGCGCGCATGGCGTCGGAGCCGTAGAGGACGCCCAGGACCGGGCTGTCGGCGGGGTTCACGGTCATGGCTGGGTTCTACTTCACGTCAGGGTCCGCACAAGCCACAGGCTGATGGCGGGGAAGAGCACCAGCAGCGCGAGCCTGAGCACGTCGGTGGCCAGGTAGGGCAGCACGCCGCGATAGGTGCGCGCGATCGGCACCTCGCGCGCGATGGAGGAGATGACGAAGACGTTGAGGCCGATGGGCGGCGCGGTGAGGCCGATGCCGACGACGACGAGGACGAGGATGCCGAACCAGATCGCCGTCTCCTCCGTCGTCAGCCCGAAATCCAGCGCGGTGACGACGGGGAAGAAGACGGGCAGGGTGAGCAGGATCATCGCCAGCTCGTCCATCACCGCGCCGAGGACGATGTACGTCACGAGCAGGGCGACCAGCACGCCGTAGGGCGGAAAGCCCTGCTCCGTCACCCACAGCGCCAGCAGGTCCGGCGCCTGGGAGAGGGCGAGGAAGGCGTTGAAGATCTCCGCGCCCAGCAGGATGGCGAAGATCATCGCCGTGGTCTCGGCGGTGGCGAGCAGGGCGGCGCGCAGCTCGCCCATGTCCAGCGTGCGGCGCAGCAGGCCGGTGGCCAGCACCAGGATGCAGCCGATGGCCGCCGATTCCGTGGGCGTGAAGACGCCGCCATAGATGCCGCCGATCACCACCACGGCGATGCCCAGGACGGGGACGACGTTGCGCAGCGCCCGCAGCTTCTCCGCGCGGTCCATCGGCGGCGTGGCGGGACCGAGCGCGGGGTTCACCTTCATCCAGATGGCGATGACGGCGAGGTAGCAGGCCACCGCGATGAGGCCGGGGATGAAGGCGGCCATGAACAGCTTGGCGATGTTCTGCTCGGTGCTGATGGCATAGACCACGAGGATGACCGAGGGCGGGATGAGGATGCCCAGCGTGCCGCCCACCGCGATGGTGCCGGTGGCGAAGCCGGGGTCGTAGCCGTACCGCTTCAGCTCGGGCAGGGCGGCGCGGCCGAAGGTGGCGGTGGTGGCCACGCTGCTGCCGCAGACCGCGCCGAAGGCGGCACACGCCCCGATCACGCCCATCGCCATGCCGCCCGGCCGCCGGCCGATCAGCGCATTGGCCGCCGTGAAGAGGTCCCGCGCCAGCCCGCCGCGCTCCGCCAGCGCGCCCATGAGGATGAAGAGCGGGATGACGCTGAGCGTGTAGTTGGCGAAGAGGTGGTAGGGCGTGGTCTTGAGGTAGTTGAACAGCGCATTCGCATCGAGGATGTGGACATAGCCCGCGGCACCCACCAGCAGCATGGCGAGCGCGATGGGCGCGCGCAGGGCGATGAGGCCGAGCAGCGCGGCGAAGCCGGTGGCGGCCAGCACGAATTCCGGGGCCATCAGCGTGCCTTCAGCAGACGGGGGATGGCCAGCAGCGCGGCGATGCCGGTGAGCGCGAAGCAGACCGCGCCGATGCCCACCGCCCACCAGTAGGGCAGGGCCAGCAGCCCGATGGTGCGCGTGCCGGAGGCCAGCGTGTCCAGCGCGCCGCGCGCCATGCGCTCGGCGACCAGCAGCGCGGCGGCGGCCCAGACGAGGGACCAGACGGCGTCCAGCGCGGCGTTCACCCGCGCCGGCAGCCAGGTGGTGAAGCTGTCCACCAGGATGTTGCTGCCCCGGTGCGTGCCCCAGGCCAGGAAGCCCAGCACGGCGAGGCCGGAGCCGATCGAGACCAGCTCGAAATCGCCCTTCACCGGCTGGCTGGTCAGCCAGCGCAGCAGGACGGAGGTGGTGGTGAGGCAGGCGGCGGCGAGCAGGGCCGCGCCGCCCGCCAGGGCGACGAGGCTGGCGATGCGGCCCATCGGCTCAGGAAACGCCCTGGCCGTATTGCGCCACCAGGGCGCGCGCGCGCTCCAGCAGGGCGCCGCCATCCAGGTTGCGCTCGCGCATCATGCGCACCCAGTTCTCGATCACCGGGGCGGTGGTGCGCTGCCAGCGCTGCGCCTCCTCCGCGCTGAGCTCGATGATCTGGTTGCCGCGCCGGCGCACCATCTCCTCCACCACCGGGCCCTGGTCGTCCCAGGCCTTGGCCGCCATGGCGGCGGCGACCTGGCCCGAGTTCGCGTCCAGCACGCGCTTCAGCTCGGGCGCCAGCCCGTCGTAGCGGGCCTTGTTCATCGCCAGCACGAAGGAGGCGGTGTAGAGCGTCGGGCTGCCGGCGATCTCGGTGTGGTGGCGCACCATCTCCTGCAACCGGATGGAGGGCACGACCTCCCAGGGCACCACGGCGCCATCAATCACGCCGCTGCTCATCGCCTCGGGCACCTGCGGCACCGGCAGGCCCACGGGGGCGGCGCCGAGCGCGCGCAGCGCCTCGCCGGCCTGGCGGGTGGGGAAGCGCAGCTTGAGGCCGGCCATGTCCTCCTGCCGGCGCACCTCGCGCCTTGCATGGATCACGCCGGCGTCATGCGCCCAGGCGGTGATGATGTGCGTCTCGGCGAATTCGCGGGCGAAGACCTGGTCGTGGAGCTCCTGGGTGACGCGCGCGTTCACGCTGCCGCGCTTGTGGGCCACGAAGGGCAGCTCGATCACCTCGATGGAGGGGAAGCGGCCCGGGGTGTTGCCCGGCAGCGTCCAGACGATGTCCACCACGCCGTCGCGCGCCTGGTCGTAGAGCTGCGGCGGCGCGCCGCCGAGCTGAAGCGAGGGGAAGATCTGGATGCGGATGCGGTTCTGCGATTCCGCCGCCACCTTCGCCGCCCAGGGCTGGAGGAAGTGGCGGTGCACGTTGGAGACGGCGGGCAGGAAGTGGTGCAGCCGCAGCGTCACCTCCTGCGCGGAGGCGGGGCGGATCAGCGCCGGGGCCGCGAGGGCGCCCAGCAGCAGGGTGCGGCGATGGGTCATCGGACGGTGGGACTCCCTGAAGGCGGTTTCTTGCGGCCTTTATGGCGGGGGGAGGCGCTTGGGTTCAAGCGCCACGGGTGCGAGGATGCCCGCGATGCTGCGCCTCGCGCCCTTCGCCTTCGTGCTGCTGTGGTCGGGCGGGTTCAGCGCCGTGGCCTTCGCGCTGCCGCATGCCGGGGCGCTGACGCTCCAGGTGCTGCGCTACCTCTGCGTCGTCGCCATCCTGCTGCCGGCCTTCCTGCTGCTGCGGCTGCGGCTGCCGGAGCGCGCGGCGATGGCGCACCTGCTGCGCATGGGGCTGGTGGTGCAGTTCGGCTACTTCGCCGCGATGAACCTGGCGCAGGCGCATGGCATGGGGCCGGGCGCGGTGGCGCTCATCATCGGGTTGCAGCCGGTGGTGGTGGCGCTGCTGGCGCCGGCGGTGTGCGGGGATGCGCCGGTGGGGCGGCGCGGCTGGGTGGGGCTGGCGCTGGGGCTGGCGGGCGCGGCGATGGTGATCGCCTCGGGCTCGGGCGTGGCGGCGGGGGGCTGGCTGGGGTTGGGCTTCGCCGTGGCGGCGCTGCTGTTGATGGCGGCCGGCGCGCTGATGGAGCGGCGCGGCGGGCGGCCGGTGCACCTCGTCACCGCCAACCTGGTGATGTGCGCGGTGGGGCTGGCGGCGACGCTGCCGGTGGCATTGCTGAGCGAGACGATGCGGGTGGAATGGGCGCCCGGCCTGTTCGGCGGCCTGGCCTACCTGGTGCTGGTGAACTCGCTGGTGTCGCTGTCGCTGCTGTTCCTGATGCTGCGCCATGGCGAGGCGGCGCGGGTCTCGGCGGTGTTCTTCCTGGTGCCGCCGGTGGCGGCGGGCATCGCCTGGGCGGTGCTGGGGGCAACGATGGCGCCGCTGGCCATCGCGGGCACGGCGGTGGCGGCGGCGGGGGTCGCGCTGGTGGCGTGGCGGGGATAGGCTCGGGCCAAACGTCCCAGGGAACCCGCGCCATGCCCCATGCCGGCCTGAAGTTCGGCATCTTCCTCGCCCCCTTCCACCGCCTGGGCGACAACCCGACCCTGGCCCTGGCGCGGGACCTGGAGCTGCTGGAGCGCCTGGACGAACTCGGCTTCGACGAGGCCTGGATCGGCGAGCACCATTCGGCGGGGTGGGAGACCATCGCCTCGCCGGAGATCATGATCGCCGCGGCGCTGGAACGCACGCGCCACATCCGGCTGGGCAGCGGCGTCACCTCCCTGCCGTATCACCACCCGCTGCTGGTGGCGCAGCGCTTCGTGCAGCTGGACCACATGTCGCGCGGGCGCGTCATGCTGGGCTGCGGCCCGGGCGCGCTGGTGAGCGACGCCTTCATGATGGGCATCGAGGCGAAGGACCAGCGCCGGCGGATGGAGGAATCGCTCGCCGCCATCACCGCCCTGCTGCGCTGCGACGGGCCGGTGACGATGAAGACCGACTGGTTCGAGCTGCGCGAGGCGCGGCTGCACCTGGCGCCCTACAGTCATCCGCGCTTCCCCATCGCCGTCGCCTCCTCCACCACGCCCTCCGGCGCGCTGGCGGCGGCACGGCACGGGCTGGGGCTGATCTCGCTGGGCGCGGGGCTGCCGGGCGGGCCGCAGAAGCTGGCCGCGCAATGGCGGCTGGCGGAGGAGGAGGCGGCCAGGCACGGCCAGACGATGGACCGCGCCAACTGGCGCCTGGTGGTGAACCTGCACGTGGCGGAGGACGACGCCACCGCCATGGCCCAGGTGCGCGTGGGCGAGCGGCTGGAAACGGAAAGCTATTTCGGCGAGGTGCTGGGCCGCCCGCCCACCCGCACCGAGGACCCGCTGGGCGACGGGCTGCGCGCCGGCACCACGCTGGTGGGCAGCCCGGAGACGGTGGCGGCCGGCATCGAGCGCCTGATCGGCTTCACGGAAGGGGGCGCGGGCGGCGTGCTGTTCCGCAGCCATGAATGGGCGGACCGGCGGCAGACGCTCAACTCATACGAGCTCTTCGCCCGCTGGGTGATGCCGCGCTTCCAGGGCAGCTTGCGGATGCCGACGGAAAGCCGGGACTGGTGCACGCAGAACCGCGAGGGGATCTTCGCCCCCAACATCGCGGCGCTCCGGCAGGCCTTCACCGATGCGGGGCAGGCGGTGCCGGAAACGGACCGGCTGACGCTGCGGCAGCGGGGGTAGCGAAGGCGAGCGCCGGCAGGGGCGGGGCGCCCATGCCCACCGCCTCGCCCATCAGCAGCATCACCGGGCCGTCGCCGGCCCAGGCCGGCGCGTGCTCGACGATCTCGGCGAGCGTGCCGCGGAGCTCGCGCTGCTCGGGCGTGCCGCCGCGCTCGATCAGGATGGCGGGGGTCGTCTCGTCATAGCCTTCCCAGATCAGCCCCTGGTGCAGCGCCGCCAGGGTGGTGAGGCCCATGTAGACCGCGAGCGTCTGGCCCGGCCGGGCGAGGGCCTGGAAGTCCAGCTCCAGCACGCCGTCGCGCGTGTGGCCGGTGACGAAGGTGAGCATGCGCGCGCAATCCCGGTGCGTCAGCGGGATGCCGGCCTGGGCGGCGCAGCCGAGCGCTGCGGTGACGCCGGGGATCACCTCATGCGCGATGCCGGCCTCGTGCAGCGCGGCCGCCTCCTCGCCGCCGCGGCCGAAGACGAAGGGGTCGCCGCCCTTCAGGCGCACGACGCGCAGCCCCTCGCGCGCCAGTTCCACCAGCAGGGCGTTGATGCCCTCCTGCGGCACGCAATGCGCGGCCCGGCGCTTGCCGACGAAGATGCGCCGCGCGTCGCGGCGGGCGAGTTCCAGCACCGCCTCGGGCACCAGGCGGTCATGGACGATCACGTCGGCCTCGCCCAGCGCGCGGAGCGCCCGCAGGGTCAGCAGGTCCGCGGCGCCCGGGCCGGCGCCGACGAGCTGCACGAAGCCGGCCGGGCGCTCCTCCGCGCGGTCCAGCATGGCGGCGAAGGCGGCCTCGGCCTCGGTCTGGCGGCCGGATTCGGCCAGCTTGGCGGGGGTGCCCTGCAGGGCGCGCTCCAGGAAGGCGCGGCGGGCGGGCAGGCTGGGCAGGCGGGCGCGCACCTGGGCCTGGAAGCGCGCGCCCAGCGCGGCCACGCGGCCCAGCAGCGGCGGCAGCACCG
>JBEQBS010000146.1:0-7503 GCA_041639675.1 Rubritepida sp.
GCCACGCCGCGGCGCAAGCACGCCGGGCGCCGCCCCCTGCGGAGGGGGCGGCGCCCTTTCCTTACCCGAAGCTCCGCAGCAGGTCGTCCACCTGCGCCGGGGTCAGCGCGCGCGGCTTCGCGCCGCGCAGCAGCAGCGCCAGCTTGGCGGCCTCCTCCAGCTCCTCCGCCGCCGCCACCGCATCCGCCAGCGTCGCCGCGCTCACCACCGGGCCGTGATTGGCCAGCAGCAGGGCCTTCGCTTCCTTCGCCGCCGCGTGCACCGCGGGTTCCATCGCCGCATCGCCGGGGCGGTAGTAGGGCACCACCGGCAGCCGCCGGCCCACCCGCATCACGAAATAGGGCGTCAGCGGCGGGATGCCGGCATCGCCACCGGGTTCCGCGAGGCAGGAGAAGGCGGTGGCGTGGGTGCTGTGCAGGTGCACCACCGCTCCCGCCTCCGGCCGCGCCGCCAGCACCGCGCGGTGCAGGAAGACCTCCTTGCTCGGCCTGTCGCCCGAGACGTGGTTCCACGCCGCGTCCAGCTTGCTGATCCGCGCCGCCTCCAACCGCCCGAGCGAGGAGTTGGTCGGCGTCATCAGGAAGCCATCCGCCAGCCGCACGGAGATGTTGCCCGCCGAGCCGACGCTGTAGCCGCGCGCGAAGAGCGAGGCGCCCAGCTCCACCAGCAGCGCGCGCGTGGCGGCCTCATCCATGGTCGAAGGCCCGGGTGAACATGTCGCGCCCGCCGAAGTTCCCGCTCTTCAGCGCCAGGTGCATGCCCCCTTGCGCCTCCGTCCAGCACCAGGGCACGCCGGGATCAATCTCCGCGCCGATGCGCAAGCTGCGCACGCCCAGCCGCTGCACCACCGCGCCGGAGGTCTCGCCGCCGGCCACCAGCAGGCGGCGCACGCCGCGCTCCGCCAGCAGGGCGGCGATGCCGGCCATCGCCTCCTCCACCAGCGCGCCCGCGGCCTCGCGCCCCAGCTTGGCTTGCAGGGCCTGCACCTTCTCCGGCACGGCGGAACCCACGATCACCACCGGGCGCGTGTCGCTCAGCTTGCCCTCCATCCACGCCGCCGCCTGCGCCACCAGCGCCCCGGCATCGGGCGTGGCCAGCGCGTCCAGCTCCAGCGTGGGCACCAGGCCGCGCGCGGCACCCACCTGCCCCAGCGTGGCGCGCGAGCACGAGCCCGCCAGCACCGCGCAGGCGCCGCCCACCGCCGGCAGCGCATCGGCATCGGCGCGCGCCTCCAGCAGCCCGGCGCGGCGGAAGTTCTCCGGCAGGCCCATGGCGATGCCGCTGCCGCCGGTGATGAGCGGGTGGTTGGCGCAGGCCGCGCCCAGCGCCACCAGGTGCGCGTCGGTGACGGCATCGGCCACCACCAGCCGCTTGCCCCATTCGCCCAGCTTCGCCAGCTCGCGCCGGATGGCCCCTTCGCCCGCCTCCACCACCGCGAAGGGCAGCAGGCCGACGCTCCCGGTGCTCTGCCGCGCCAGGACGCGCACCAGGCTGGGGTCGGTCATCGGCGTCAGCGGGTGGTCCTGCATGCCGCTCTCGCTCAGCAGGGCGCTGCCGACGAAGAGGTGGCCCTGGAAGACGGTGCGCCCATTGGTGGGAAAGGCCGGGCAGGCGATGGCGAGACCGCCTTGCAGGCGTTCCAGTAGCGCTTCCGCCACCGGGCCGATGTTGCCCTGGTCCGTGCTGTCGAAGGTGGAGCAGTATTTGTGCAGGATCTGCTTCGCCCCGGCCGCCAGCAGCGCCTCGCAGGCGGCCAGGGACTGCGCGATGGCGTCGGCGGCGGGGATGGTGCGGGACTTCAGCGCCACCACCACGGCATCGGCCTCGGGCAGCGGCCCGGGTTCACCTGGCCGCTCCGCGGCGGGCACGCCGATGACCTGCACGGTGCGCATGCCGTTGCGCACCAGCATGGAGGCGAGGTCGGTGGCGCCGGTGAAGTCGTCGGCGATGCAGCCCAGCAAAGGCATGGGACGGATTCCCCTTGAAGCGGCGGTGGTTGCGGGCAACATGCCGCGCATGAACGACCCCCGCCAGAGGCCCGTCCTGGACATGACGCCGGAAGGCGAGTTCCGCGACCCGCCGCGTCCCTCCCGGCTGGACCGCATCCTGGCGCGCACCGGCGGCATCGCCGTGCTGGTGCTGCTGGCCACCGGCGGTCTGGTGCTGGCCGCGGTGGCGGTGTTCTTCGCCGCCCTGCTGCTGCCGGTGGTGGTGGCGGCCGGGGCGGTGGCCTTCGTTTCCCTGTGGTGGCGCGCCCGGCGGATGCGCCGCCAGGGGCTGGACCCGCGGCTGTTCCGCGTCGTGGTGCGGCGCTGACGGGGC
Organism: Rubritepida sp.; assembly: GCA_041639675.1. GTDB lineage: Bacteria > Pseudomonadota > Alphaproteobacteria > Acetobacterales > Acetobacteraceae > Roseococcus. The sequence goes on from JBEQBS010000146.1 coordinate 2,323, forward strand.
GGCTGCCCTTCGGCCTCGACCCCTCCCGGACCTACGAGGCGACGCGCAGCGGCGAGCGGCGGGAGCTGCCGGGCGGCCCGCCCGAGTGGCTCTCGCCGCGGCACCGGCTGGTGCTGGGGCTGTTCTTCCTGGCGCTGGCGGTGGTGGGCGGGCTGGCCGGCGCCACCGTGGCCGCCTTCGTCTCAGGCGCGCGCGGGCCGGCGGCCGTGCTGGCCCTGCTGACGCTGCTGGCCAGCCCGACGCTGCTGCTGGGGCCGGCGCAGGATTGGTGGCGGCACCGGCGCCGCAGGCGTCACTCGCGCTCGTAGAGCAGCCGGGCGCGGATGGTGTGGGGCAGGGCGCGCAGCTCGGCGATGATGGCCTCGGCCTCGCGGGTCGCGCCGGCATCCACCACCACGTAGCCGATCTCGCCGTCGGTCTGGAGGTACTGCCCGGCGATGTTCACGCCGCGCCTGGCGAAGACCTGGTTCACGTTGCCCAGCACGCCCGGCGCGTTGCGGTGCACATGCATGAAGCGCGTCCCCGTCGGCCGCGCCGGCAGCGCCACCTGCGGGAAGTTCACCGCGCCGACGGTGGAGCCGGTGTCGCTGTAGTCCGCCAGCTTGCGCGCCACCTCCTCGCCGATGCGCGACTGCGCCTCCTCCGTGCTGCCGCCGATATGCGGCGTCAGGATCACGTTGGGAATGCCCTGCACGGGGGAGATGAAGGGGTCGCCGTTGCGCTTGGGCTCCTCGGGGAAGACGTCCAGCGCCGCGCCGGCCAGGTGGCCGGAGCGCAGGGCGGCGGCCAGGGCGTCCATGTCCACCAGCGTGCCGCGGGCGTTGTTCACCAGGAAGGCGCCGGGCTTCATGGCGGCGATCTGCGCGGCGCCGATCATGCCCTGGGTCTCGGCGGTCTCGGGCACGTGCAGCGTCACGATGTCCGACCAGTTCAGCAGCTCGGCCAGCGTGGCGCAGCGGCTGGCATTGCCGAGCGGCAGCTTCGCCGAGTGGTCGTAGTAGAGCACCCGCATCCCGAAGGCTTCCGCCAGCACCGAGAGCTGCGAGCCGATGTTGCCGTAGCCGACGATGCCCAGCGTCCGGCCGCGCACCTCGCGGTAGCCATCGGCGGACTTGTCCCATTCGCCGCGATGCGCCGCGGTGCTCTTGGGGAAGATGCCGCGCAGCAGCATCACGATCTCGCCCAGGGTCAGCTCCGCCACGCTGCGCGTGTTGGAGAAGGGGGCGTTGAACACCGGGATGCCGCGGTCGCGCGCCGCCGCCAGGTCCACCTGGTTGGTGCCGATGCAGAAGCAGCCGATGGCCATGAGGCGGTCGGCATGCTCCAGCGCGTCCGCCGTCACCTCGGTGCGGGAGCGGATGCCCAGCATGTGCACGCCCTTCAGCGCGTCATGCAGGGCCTGGCCTTCCAGCGCCTTCTTCTCGCGGCCAACATTGGTGTAGCCATCCTCCGCCAGCAGGGCGGTGGCGGTCTCGCTCACATTCTCCAGCAGCAGGGTGCGGATGCGGTTCTTGGGCAGGGAGAGCTGGTCGGACATTCAGGTATTCGCCAATTCCGTGAGGGCCTGGGCCAGCACCCGCACGCCGGCGGCGAGCTGGCCGGCGGTGGAGTATTCGGCCGGGTGGTGGGAGACGCCGTTGCGGCAGGGCACGAAGAGCATCCCGGTGGGGCAGAGCGGCACCATGAACTGCGCGTCGTGGAAGGCGCCCGACGGCATGCGCCGCGCGCGCAGCCCCTGCGCCTTCGCCGCGCGCTCGACGGCGGCCGGCACGTCGGGCTGGAAGGCCACCGGCACGGCGTGGAAGCGCTCGGTGAGGGTGAAGCGGCAGGTCTTCAGCGCCGCCTGGATGACGCCGGCGATGGCGTTGCCGCGCGCTTGGAGCACCTCGTTGTCCGGGTGGCGGAAATCAATGGTGAAGCGCACCCGGTCGGCCACGGTGTTGGAGGTGTTGGGGAAGACCTCCATGGAGGCGACGGTGAAGCGCAGCACGTCCTCGGGGTCGTGCATCAGCGCGTTCAGCGCCGTGATGGCACGCACGGCATCCTGCATCGCGTCCTTGCGGATGCGCAGCGGCGAGGTGCCGGCATGGTCGGTGCGGCCCTGGATCTCCACCAGGAACCAGCGGGAGCCCTGGATGCCGGTGACGATGCCGATGTCGTCGCCCTCCATCTCCAGGATGGGGCCCTGCTCGATATGGGCTTCCAGGTAGGCGTGGGGGGCGATGCCCTCCACCACGCCCAGCGGGCGGCGCGGCAGGTCGGCCTCGGCCGCGTGCTGCTCGGCCAGCGCGTCGCGCACCGTGACGCCCTGGAGGTCGGTCACGGCATCCCAGGTGTCCGGCTTCGCGAAGCCGGCATAGGCCATGGAGCCCATGCAGCCGGGGGCGAAGCGCCCGCCTTCCTCGTTGGTCCAGGCCACCACCTCGATGGCGCGCTTCGTGGCAGCGCCGGATTCGCGGATGGCCTGCACCGCCTCCAGCCCCGCCATCACGCCCCAGATGCCGTCGAAGCGGCCGCCATTGGGCTGGCTGTCCATGTGGCTGCCGGTCAGCACCGGGGCGAGCGTCGGGTCGGTGCCCTCATGGCGCAGGAACAGGTTGCCCAGGGCGTCCACGCTCACCGGCAGGCCGGCCTGTTCGGCGTAGGAGATGAGCAGGCGGCGCGCCTGGCGGTCCAGGGCGGAAAGGCAGGGGCGGTTGACGCCGATGTGGCCGTCGGGGTCGGTGAAGGCGCCGATCGCCGCCATGGCCATCATGCGGTCCCAGTGGCGCGCCTCGCTGACGGCGGCGACGAGGTTGGGGGCGACGGTGTCGGGCATCGGGGGAGCCTCCTGCGATGGCGTGGTTGTGCGGCGCACGCGGCGCGAAATCAATCCGCGCCGCGCGCATGCTGCCCATGGGCCGGGCAGGCGGGCCGTTGCGCCGGCGCATCCGGCGCTTCCCCAAGCTTGCCGGCGGCGCGGCGCCCCGGCAGTTTGCGGCCCAGCACACCGGGAACCACGCATGGGCCGCCTGTCCACCCACGTCCTCGACACCGGCGCCGGCATTCCCGGCGCCGGCATGGAATACGCGCTGTTCCGGCTGGAGGGCGATGCGCGCGTGCCCGTCACGCAGGGCGCCACCAACGCCGATGGCCGCACCGACGCGCCGCTGCTGGCCGGCGAGGCCTTCCGGGGCGGCCGCTACGAGCTGGTCTTCCAGGCCGGGGACTATTTCCGCGCGCGCGGCGTGCCCCTGGCCGAGCCGCCCTTCCTGGATGCCGTGACCATCGCCTTCGGCATGGCCGAGGACGGGCACTACCACGTGCCGCTGCTGGTCTCGCCCTTCTCCTTCACCACCTACCGCGGGAGCTGACGCGCCCATGGATGCCGCCTACCTCTGGGAATGGGCCAGCCTGCTGCTGCGCTGGCTGCACGTCATCACCGCCATCGCCTGGATCGGCGCGTCCTTCTACTTCATCGCGCTGGACAACAGCCTGGAGGCGCCGAAGGACAACGACCCGCTGGTGCGGGGCGAGCAATGGTCGCTGCATGGCGGCGGCTTCTACTACAAGAAGAAGTTCAAGGGCGCGCCGCCGGCGATGCCCGCCACGCTGCACTGGTTCAAGTGGGAGGCCTACTGGACCTGGATCAGCGGCTTCGCCCTCTTCGCCCTGCTCTACTGGGGCCGCGCCGAGACCTACCTGATTGACCCCGAGGTCGCCGATATCGGCCTTTGGACCGCCGTGGCGGCCTCGCTGGCCATCATCGTCGCCGGCTGGGTGGTCTATGACCAGCTCTGCAAGCGGCTCTGGGGGCGCGAGGGGCTCATCACCGCGCTGGCCTTCCTCTGGGTCTCGGTGCTGGCCGTCATCGCCACGCAGCTCTTCAGCGGGCGCGGCGCCTTCCTGGTGATCGGCGTCACCATGGGCACGGCGATGGCGGCGAACGTGGCGCACATCATCATCCCCGGCCAGCGCCGCATGGTGAAGGCCATCGAGGCCGGGCAGGCGCCCGACTCGAAGGACGGCCTGGCCGGCAAGCAGCGCAGCGTGCACAACACCTACGTCACCCTGCCCGTGCTGCTGATGATGCTCTCGCCCCACTATCCCATGCTGACGCAGGGCCGGTGGAACTGGGTGTCGCTGATCCTGCTCATCGTTTCGGGCGCCTTGATCCGGCAGTTCTTCGTGCTGCGCCATTCCGGCCGCTCCAACTGGGCGCTTCCCGTCGGCGGCGCGGTGGCGCTGGGTGCGCTGGCCTGGCTGGTGGCCCCCCGGCCGGACCCGCGCTTCGCCGGGGTGGAGGCGCCGCCCTTCGCCGAGGTCGCTTCCATCGTCTCCGCCCGCTGCGCCACCTGCCACGCCGCCAACCCCACCTTCGACGGCATCAGCGCCGCGCCCAAGGGCGTGGTGATGGAAACGCCGGCGCAGATCCGCCGATGGGCGCAATCCATGCGCCAGCAGGTGGCCAGCGAGGCCATGCCGCCCGGCAACCTGACCGACATGACGGATGAGGAGCGGGGCAGGATCCTCGCCTGGGTGGCGGGCGGGGCGAAGCTCGATTGACCGCGGCGGGGCTCTACCTCGCCGCGCGGCTGCTGCTGGGCGTGCTCTGCGCCTGGGTGGCCGGCGCGGCGCTGCGGAACTGGCGGCGCGAACGCTGGGCGCGCGGCGCCCTGGCCGCGGTGATGGTGGCGACCGCGATCTTCTCCACCGTGGATGCCGCGCTGTCGCTGGATGACGCCTCGCCGGTCGTGCTCACCCGCCTGTCCTGGGCCTGGATCGCGGTGGACCTGGCGGTGCCGCTGCTGGCGCTGCACGTGCTGCGGGTGATGGACGAGCGCGACGCCGCGATGGACGCCCTGCTGGAGCTGGCGGCGACCGACCCGCTGACCGGCCTGCCCAACCGCCGCGGCTTTTCCGCGCGGGCGGCGGCGGCGCTGGCCCAGGCGGGGCGGGCGGGCCTGCCCTCCGCCGTGCTGGCGCTGGACCTGGACCGCTTCAAGCGCATCAACGACGCCCATGGCCACCCGGCGGGCGATGCGGTGCTGGTGGCCTTGGCCGAGGTGCTGCGTGCCGCCGTGCGCGCGCAGGACGTGCCCGGCCGCCTGGGCGGCGAGGAATTCGCCCTGCTGCTGCCCGGCACGGCGGAGGCCAAGGCCGGGGCCATCGCCGCGCGGCTGCTGGCGGCGGTGCCGGCGG
>JBEQBS010000147.1:0-7449 GCA_041639675.1 Rubritepida sp.
GCGCCAGCCCGCCGACCACGCCGGCCGCCGACCCCAGCGCCGCGCAGCCCAGCAGGACCACGAGGGTGTTGTGGCCCAGGATCACGGCGCCAGCGCCCGCGGCAGGCCGCCGAAGGCCGCGGCCACCGCATCCGCCGTGAAGGCCGTGCGCACCGGGCCGGCGGCGACCAGGCGGCCGGCCAGCAGCAGCACGTGGTCGAAATGCTCCGCCACCAGGGACAGGTCGTGGTGCACCATCAGCACCGATTTTCCTTCCGCCACCAGCCGGTGCAGCACGGCCAGGATGGTCCCCTCCGTCACCGCATCCACCGCGGCCAGGGGCTCGTCCATCAGGAAGACCTCAGCCCCCTGGGCCAGGGCGCGGGCGAGGAAGACGCGCTGCTGCTGCCCGCCGGACAGGCGGCCGATCTGCCGCCCGGCGAATTCCGCCATGCCCACCGCCTCCAGCGCGGCCAGGGCGGCGTCGCGGCTGGCGCGGTCCAGGGCGCCCCACCAGCGCATGCGCCGCAGCCGGGCCATGGCCACCACCTCCAGCGCCGTGGCCGGGAAGTCCCAGTCCACCGAGGCGCGCTGCGGCAGGTAGGCCACGCGGTCGCGCACCGCCTCCAGCGGCTGGCCCAGGAAGCGTGCCGTGCCGTCGTGCGGCACCAGGCCCAGCGCCGCCTTCAGCAGCGTGGACTTGCCGGCGCCATTGGGGCCGAGGATGGCGGTCAGCCCCGGCGCCGCCGCCCAGGTCAGGCCATCCAGCGCCGGCCGCTCGCCATAGCGGACGGTGAGGGACTCGACGGAAAGCGGACTCATGCGGCGGGCACCGGCGCAGGACCGCCACCGGCGCCCGGGCGCGCAAGGCGCGCCCCGCCGCCGGACCGCGCTGCCAGCCAGAGCACCCGCACCGCGGCGAAGCCAAGGCGGCCGGATGGCCGCCGCCCGGCGTCTGAGGGCACGGAAAAAGCTGCGAACGGCCGCGACCCCCTGCCCCGGCGCAGTTCAGCCCTCGATGCCGTTCGCATCACAGCCGGCCGCGCAGCCCGGCGGCCGGCGCCTGGCCGCCCAGGGCGCGGGCGATGGTGGTGATGTTGTGGTCCATCATGCCCTCATAGGTGCCGCGATACGTCCCCGGCCGGCCCATGGAATCGCTGAACAGCGCCCCGCCCAGCGCCACCCGCTGGCCGCGCGCGCCCGCGCCCTCGATCAGCGCGCGCACCGCGCGGTCGGGCACCGATGTCTCGGGGAAGACGGCGGCGACGCGGCGCTCCGCCAGCTGGGCAACCAGGGATTCGATGCGCGCCAGCGAGGCCTCGGCCTCGGTGGAGAGGCCCTGGATGGAGGCGACCTCCAGTCCGAAGCGGGCGCCGAAATAGCCGAAGGCATCATGCGCCGTCACCAGCAGCCGCGCGGCGGCGGGGATGGGGGCGAAGGCGCGCGCCGCATAGGCGGCGAGTTCGGCGTGGCGGGCCCGCAGGGCGAGGAGGCCGGGCGCGGCGTGCAGCCCCAGCCGCTCCAGCGCCGCCGCGACCGGGGCGGCGCAATCGGCCCACAGCAGGGGGTCCATCCAGACATGCGGGTCGGCGGCGTCGGGGTAGTCCGGGTGGCGGCGCAGGGCGTCGCGCGGCAGGGATTCCGCCACCGCCACCACGGGGCGGCCGGCGGCGGCGCGGTCCAGCACTTCCGTCATGCGCCCTTCCAGGCGCAGCCCGTTCGCCAGCACCAGCTCGGCGCGCAGCAGCCGGGCGAGGTCGGCGCGGGTGGGGCGGTAGAGATGCGGGTCCACCCCCTCGCCCATCAGGGATTCGACCGCGGCGGCCTCGCCCGCCACGCCGCGGGCGAGCTCGGCCACCATGGCGGTGGTGGCGACGACCACGGGGCGCGCGCGCTGGGCCAGCGCCGGCGCGGCCAGCAGCAGGCCGGGCAGCGCGCGGCGGCCGATGCCTCGACAGGTGTTCACGTCTTCAATGATCCAATGTTTTCAACGGCTTGCTGCGGGGCAGCTTGGGCGGATGCGTCCTTGCGTCAAGTGGGGCGGCGGGTGAAGCTGGCGCCCATGGCGCTGCGCATCAACGAGGACGAGGTGGTCGAGCTGGCGGAGATGTTCCGCCTGATGAGCGACCCGACGCGGCTGAAGATCATCCTCGCCTGCCTGGATGCGCCCGTCAGCGTCGGCGCGATGGCGGATGCGCTGGGCATCTCGGCCTCGCTGGTGTCGCACCACCTGCGGCTGCTGCGCGCGGCGCGGCTGCTGAACGCCGACCGGCGCGGGCGGATGGTGTTCTACGTGGTGGGCGACCCGCATATCCGCTCCATGCTGACCGACATGGCGGACCACGTGGCCGAGGACGTGGCGGAGGCCGAGATCGAGGCCAGTTCGTGACAAGCGCGCAAGGCTTGCGCTGCCTCAAGGCGGCGGGCCGCGGGCTTGTTGAACGGCCGATCTGCCCTTAATGTCCGGGCGGGGCGCCGGGGCCGGAAAACGGTCCCGCGCGCGCGGGCGGCGACCAGAGGGGGCGCCGCGCGGCTTTCGCGGGGTACATGGCGTGATCGGTCGGATCGGACGGGTTCTCGGGCTGGCGGCGGTGGCCGTGCTGCTCGCGGTGGGCGGGGCCTGGGCCTCGGAAACGAATCTCGGGGCGCCGGTGCCCTGGGGCATGGGCCTGCAGGCCTCGGGCGGGCCGATCAAGGACGCGATCCACTCCTTCAACACCATGGTGTTCTGGATCATCGTCGCCATCACCATCTTCGTGGCGATCCTGCTGGCCTACTGCATCTGGCGCTTCAACGAGAAGGCCAACCCGGTGCCGAGCCAGACCAGCCACAACACCCCGCTGGAGATCGCCTGGACGGTCATTCCCGTGCTGATCCTGCTGGTGATCGCCATCCCGTCCTTCCGGCTGATCTACTTCCAGGACCGCGCGCGCGACGCCGACATCACCATCAACGTGACCGGGCGGCAGTGGTACTGGAACTACGCCTTCCCCGACCACGGCAACTTCAACTTCGACAGCCGGCCGCTGCCGGACGACGAGATCCGCCCCGGCCAGTTCCGCAACCTGGAGGTGGACGAGCCGCTGGTGATCCCGGCCGGCGCCACGGTGCGCGTCATCACCCAGGGCGCGGACGTGATCCATTCCTTCTTCGTGCCGTCGCTGGGCGTGCAGAAATACACCATCCCGGGCCGCATCCTGGAAACCTGGATGAAGGCGGACCGTCCGGGCATCTACTACGGCCAGTGCAACCAGATCTGCGGGGTGAACCACTGGTTCATGCCGATCGTGGTGCGCGCCGTGCCGCCGGCCGAGTTCGAGCAGTGGGTGGGCCAGGCGCGGACGCGCTTCGCGGCCTCCATGCCCGCGCCGGCCCTTGCGGCAGCGCCTGCCGCCCCCATCACCGTTGCTCAGGCCGCGCGTTGAGCGGCCGGGCCTGAGAGAGCGAGAGGCAACACCCATGGCACATGCGGCACACGCCCATGACGACCACCACGACCACAAGCCCGGCTTCGTGGCGCGCTGGCTATTCAGCACGAACCACAAGGACATCGGCACCCTCTACATCATCTTCTCGCTGGTGGCGGCGATCATCGGCATCGGCATCTCCTTCCTGATGCGGCTGGAACTCCAGACGCCGGGGATGCAGATCTTCGCCGACGGGCAGATGTGGAACGCCTATGTCTCGGCCCACGGCCTCATCATGGTGTTCTTCGTCATCATGCCCGCGCTGATCGGCGGCTTCGGCAACTGGTTCGTCCCGATCATGATCGGCGCGCCGGACATGGCCTTCCCGCGGCTGAACAACATCTCCTTCTGGCTGCTGGTGCCGGCCTTCCTGCTGCTGGGCGGCAGCCTGTTCGTCGGCGGCGGCGCCGGCGCGGGCTGGACCATCTACCCGCCGCTGTCGGATGCCGAGTACCAGCCGGGCGCCGCGATGGACATGGCGCTGTTCGCGCTGCACCTGGCGGGCGCATCCTCCATCCTGGGCGCGGCGAACTTCATCACCACCATCTTCAACATGCGCGCCCCGGGCATGACGCTACACAAGATGCCGCTCTTCGTCTGGGCCATGCTGGTGACGGCCTTCCTGCTGCTGCTGGCGGTGCCGGTGCTGGGCGGCGCCATCACCATGCTGATCACCGACCGCAACTTCGGCACCGCCTTCTTCGACCCGGCCGGCGGCGGCGACCCGGTGCTGTTCCAGCACCTGTTCTGGTTCTTCGGCCACCCCGAAGTGTACATCATGATCCTGCCGGCCTTCGGCATCGTCTCGCACGTCATCTCCACCTTCTCGAAGAAGCCGGTCTTCGGCTACCTCGGCATGGCCTACGCCATGGTGGCGATCGGCGTGGTGGGCTTCGTGGTCTGGGCGCACCACATGTACACCTCCGGCATGGACGTGGACACGCGGGCCTACTTCATGGCCGCGACCATGGTCATCGCCGTGCCCACGGGCGTGAAGATCTTCTCCTGGATCGCCACCATGTGGGGCGGCTCCATGCGGTTCGACACGCCGATGCTCTTCGCGGTCGGCTTCATCTTCCTGTTCACCATGGGCGGCGTGACGGGCGTGGTGCTGGCCAATGCCGGCATCACCCAGATCCTGCACAACACCTACTACGTGGTGGCGCATTTCCACTACGTGCTGTCGCTGGGCGCCGTCTTCGGCATCTATTGCGGCATCTACTACTGGATCGGCAAGATGAGCGGCCGCCAGTACCCGGAGCGCCTGGGCAAGATCCACTTCTGGCTCACCTTCGTCGGCGTGAACCTGACCTTCTTCCCCATGCACTTCCTGGGCAACCAGGGCATGCCGCGCCGCTACCCGGACTATCCGGACGCCATGGCGGGCTGGAACATGGTGGCCTCGGTCGGCTCCTACATCGCCATCGCCTCCTTCCTGTTCTTCTTCTACGTGCTGTGGGCCACCTTCCGCCGCGGCGCGGTGGCGGCGGCCAACCCGTGGGGCGAGGGCGCGACGACGCTGGAGTGGCAGGTGAGCTCCCCGCCGCCCTTCCACACCTTCGACGAACTCCCGCGCATCCGCTGAGCCGATGAGCGACAGCGCGATCCACGACACGAAGGGGGCGCAAGCCCCCTTCACCCTTGCGGAGGGGGACCTTGCAGGGTCCGAGCCGCGCGACTGGATCGCGCTGCTCAAGCCGCGCGTGCTGTCGCTCGTCGTCTTCTCGGGCGTCATCGGCCTGCTGGTGGCGCCCGGCACCATGCACCCCATCCTGGCCGTCACCGCCATCCTCTGCATCACCCTGGCGGCGGGCGCGGCAGGCGCCATCAACATGTGGTATGACCGCGACATTGACGCGGTGATGCGCCGGACGATGAACCGCCCGGTCGTCACGGGCCGCATCTCGCCCGATGGGGCGCTGGCCTATGGCATCGTGCTGGCGGTGGGCTCGGTGGCGCTGATGGGGCTGGCGACCAACTGGCTGGCCGCCGGCGTGCTGGCCTTCTCCATCTTCTTCTACGTGGTCATCTACACCGCCTGGCTGAAGCGCCGCACGCCGCAGAACATCGTCATCGGCGGCGCGGCCGGCGCCTTCCCGCCGCTCATCGGCTGGGTGGCGGTGACGGGCTCCATCGAGGCGCTGCCCCTGGTGCTCTTCGCCATCATCTTCATGTGGACGCCGCCGCATTTCTGGGCGCTCAGCCTCTGGGCGCATGACGACTACAAGCGCGCCGGCGTGCCGATGCTGCCCGTGGTGGCCGGCGCGCGGGAGACGCGGCGCCAGGTGGTGATCTACACGCTGCTGCTGGTGCCGCTGACGCTCGCGCCCTGGCTGATGGGCTTCTCCACCTGGGCCTATGGCGCGGCGGCCGCGCTCCTGGGCGCCGGCTTCCTGCGCCACGCCTGGCTGACCTGGACGGATGCGCAGGACGCCGCCGGCGTCTCGCTGACGAAGGACGCCCCTGCCAAGGCGTGCTTCAAGTATTCCATCACCTATCTCTTCGCCCTGCTGGGTGCGCTGGCGCTGGACCGGCTGCTGCTCGCATGACGCCGGAGGAGAAGACGCTGTTCTACCGGCGCCGCCGGGCGCGGAACTGGGCCATCCTCGGCGCGCTGGCCGCCCTGGTGGTGCTGTTCTACCTCATCTCGGTCGCCCGCCTGCTGCGCGGTTGACGTTCCGGCCCCGCACCCGCACCTGAGCGCCATGAGCACCCGCACCGACCCCGCCACCCTCGCCCGCCGCAACCGCCGCGTCCTGGGCGGCGCCTTCGGGGTGGTGGTGGGCATGGTCGGCCTCGCCTATGCCTCCGTGCCGCTCTATGACCTGTTCTGCCGCGTCACCGGCTTCGGCGGCACGCCGATGATCGGCCAGGCGGCGCCCGCCGCGGCGGGGGATGCCCAGGTGACGGTGCGCTTCAACGCCGCCACCCAACCCAACCTGCCCTGGCGCTTCACCGCGCAGCAGCCCTCCATGCGGCTGCGGGTGGGGGAGGAGGCGCTGGCCTTCTACGTGGCGCGCAACACGGCCGATGCGCCGGTGACGGGCATCAGCACCTACAACGTCACGCCCGAGATCGTCGGCCGCTACTTCCACAAGGTGGCGTGCTTCTGCTTCGAGGAGCAGACCCTGGCGCCCGGCCAGCAGGTGGACATGCCCATCGCCTTCTGGGTGGACCCCCGCATCGCCGAGGACCCGCAGACGCGCGACATCCGCACCATCACGGTGAACTACACCTTCTTCCGCTCGCTGAACGATGCCGAGCGCAGTGGCGCCCTGGCCAATGCCGGCCCGCATGTAGGCCGCGCCACGCGCTGAGCCGCGCAAGGCGGGCGCAGCCCAGCGGCGCCCTTCCGACCCCGCCGCGCCAGGATCATCGCCGATGGCCCCTGCGCACCTCCCAGGGCCGCCGGGCGCGGTCGCCAGGGCGGGAGCTACGGCCGGGGAGGCGCCGCGACCTGACACGCCCCGCCTCCGTCATGGCGCCGGTCGCCGGATGCGCCGTGCCCGGAGGATGCCGTCCACCCGCGGCGGCGCCTCAGCTCCGCGCCAGCCGCATCGCTGCCTCGATCACCTCCGAGGGCGACATGCGCGCCCATTCCATCGGCTCGGGCATCGGCGCCAGGGTGGGGACTTCTGCCGCCGCCGCGTCCTCCACCACCCGCGCCGGGTCGGCCAGGCCCCAGCCGGCCGCGATGTGCCAGGTGGAATGGATGCCGGCATCCAGGATGAAGGGGCCTGGCACCCCGCCGCGCCGCCGCGCCTCCGCCACCGCGGGGCCGATGGGGGCCGCGTGGTCCAGCGCCGCCACCGTCCAGCTTTCCACCGCCGGGCGCCCGGCGGCATCGTGCCAGCGCAGCCGGCGGGCGCCGTCCACCGCCTCCGCGCTGCGCGGCGCCCAGGTGATGCCGTGCAGCGCCAGCCATTGCTCCACCAGCGCGGCGCCGTTGCGCGGGTTCACCGTGCGGTCCATCGCGCCGTGCCAGACCGACAGCACCGGCCAG
>JBEQBS010000148.1:0-7427 GCA_041639675.1 Rubritepida sp.
TCGCCTGCATCCACGCTTGCGTCGCGGAAACCGCGCCCGCCACACCGCCCACCATGCCGCCAATGCCAGACAGCATGCCGGTACGCCGTTTCAGCACATCAAATGCGACTTTGCCTGCGATTTGTGGGCGGCAGCGCCGAAAGATCGGGCGCGGGGGGCGCGGCGGCGGCCAGGGCCCGCACCGCCGGGGCGGCCGCCGCGGGGTCCTTCAGCACGGCGCCGGCCGCCACCGCATCGGCCGGCAGCAGCACCCGCCCCTGCGCCGCATGCACCGCCACGGAGCGCAGCACGCCGGCCAGCCCATGCAGCAGCCCCGCCCGTTGCAGCGCCGGCAGCAGCGCGGGCGGCGCGCCCAGCAGGCGGCCCAGCGCCACGCAGAAGCCGCCCGCCGTGCCCGCCAGATAGGCATGGAAGGCGCCGGTGGTGGCGAAGCCCTCCTCCTCCGCCTCGGCCTCGCGCGCATCCACCATGGCCAGCAGGTCGGCGCGGTCCAGCAGGCCCGCGCTGATGGCGGCGTGCAGCGGCCTCGCCACCTCGTGCTCGCGCGGCGCCGCGGCCTCGATGGCGTCGCGCCAGAATTGCAGGCGCATCAAGGCGATGAGGGGGGTGCCGGTGGCCTCGCGCGCGCGGGCGAGCTCGTGGTTGAAGGCGACCAGGGCGAAGGCGGCCTCGCGCAGCGGCGCCGGGCACCACAGGGCGCAGAGGAAGCGGTCCGGGTCCTCGCGGCGGGCGATGGTTGCGGCGGGGCTGAGCGCGTCCATGCGCGGCATCTGGCGGATGGGCGGTGCGTGCGCAACGTGTTGACCTTCCGCCACGCCCTGCCAATCTGCCCGCCGAGCCTTCCAACCGGAGAGACACGGCCCATGGCCTTCACGCTGCCCCCCCTGCCCTATTCCACCAGCGCGCTGGCCGAGCGCGGCATGTGCCAGGAAACGCTGGAGCTGCACCACGGCAAGCACCACAACGCCTATGTCACGGCCCTGAACGGCCTGGTGGAGAGCAAGGGCCTGGCGGGCAAGAGCCTGGAGCAGATCGTCGCCGAGGCCGGCAAGGCCGGCGCCGACGGGCTGCCGGTGCTCAATCAGGCCGGGCAGCACTGGAACCACGTGCTGTTCTGGCAGGTGATGTCCCCCACCGGCGGCGGCGATTCGCTGCCGGCCAAGCTGGCGGCGGCGATCAACGAGAGCTTCGGTGGGCTGGCGCAGTTCAAGGAGGCGTTCAAGCAGGCGGGCGTGACGCAGTTCGGCTCCGGCTGGGCCTGGCTGATCGTGAAGCCGGACGGCAAGCTGGCCGTGACCAAGACGCCCAACGGCGCCAACCCGGTCAGCACCGGCGAGGGCACGCCCATCCTGGGCTGCGACGTGTGGGAGCACGCCTACTACCTGGACTTCCGCAACGTCCGCCCGAACTACCTGGACAACTTCCTCAACAAGCTGGTCGCGTGGGACGTGGTGCAGAGCCTGATGGAGGGCGGCGGGCTGTCCTCCGGGCAGGCGGCCTGATCCGCGCGGTCGGCGGCGATGCGGCGCTGGCGCGCCACGTCGCCGGCTGGCTGGTCGGGGCCTTCGGGGGCATCCCCGGGGCCCGCACGCCGGAGGCCATGGCGGCGCTGATCCTGGCACCCGCCGAGGGACCGACGGCCTGCTTCGTCGCCTTCGAGGGCGGGGAGCCGGCGGGCACCGCCAGCCTGGTCCGCCAGGACCTGGAAAGCCGCCCGGACCTTTCGCCCTGGCTGGCGGGCGTCTTCGTCGCGCCGGGATTCCGCGGGCGCGGCCTTGCCACCCGGTTGGTGCGGCATGTGGAGGCGCATGCGGCCGCCGCCGGCATCCCGGCACTGTGGCTCTACACCGCGGCGGCGGATGGGCTCTACGCCCGGCTGGGCTGGCAGGGGGCGGGCCAGGCGGTGGACCCTGGGTCGGGCAAGCCGGTGCGGCTGATGCGGCGGGAGCTGGCCGCGTGACGCCGCTCCGCCTCCGCTTCGCCGGGCGGGATGCGGTGGTGCGCGGCGGCCCCTTCGCCGCGCTGCCGCCCGGCCATTGGAGCCTGTGCCTGGATGCCGCCAATCCCCGCGCCAGGGAGGCCGACCTGGTGCTGGACATCCCGGATTACGGCGTGCCGGACCCGGCGGCGGCTGATGCGGCGCTGCGGGCGGTGATGGCGGCGCTGGTGCAGGACCGGCCGGTCTTCATCGGCTGCCGCGCCGGGCTGGGCCGCACCGGCACGATGCTGGCGCTGCTGCTGAAGGCGATGGGCGAGGCCGACCCCATCGGCCGCCTTCGCCGCGACTACGACCCGCGCGCGGTGGAGACCGCGGCGCAGGAGGCCTTCATCCGCGGCTGGCCTTGACCACCAGGCAGAGCTTGTTGCCCTCCGGGTCGCGCAGGTAGGCGGCGAAGAAGTCGCCGAAGGTGGGGCGCGGGCCGGGCGGGCCTTCGCAGCTGCCGCCGGCGGCGAGCCCGGCGGCGTGGGCGGCGCGCACCGCCGCCTCATCCGGGGCGGCGAAGCCGGGCATGATGCCGTTGCCCGGCCGGGCGGGCGCACCGTCATGCGGGCGGGCGATGAAGAAGATCTGCGGGTCGCCCTTGGCCTTGTAGGCGGCCCAGCCGGTGTCCGGCCATTCCCGGAAGCGGCGGATGCCCAGCGGGGCCAGCACGGCGTCGTAGAAGGCGCGCGCCCGGGGGTAGTCGTCGGCGCCGATCGTCAGGTGGCTGAACATGGCGTGAACCTCTCATTGGAGCCGGGGCGCAGCCGCAGCCCGGCGCGCAGGTGGCGGAAGGGCAGCGTCGCGGGGTCCGCCACCACCGGCCCCGGTGCGGCGGCCACCAGCACCGCCGCCGCGATGGGCTGGAAATGCGCGCGGAAATGCACGGAGGATTTCAGCGCCAGGATGCGCTGCTGCGCCGGTTCCACCCCCAGCATGCGGAAGATCGCCTGGTCATGCGCCTGCATCTTGCGGCTCACCACCACGATCCGCACCCCCGCCACCCGCAGCAGCGCCGAGGGGCCGAGATCGGCCGGGTTGCCGGCGCCCATCGGCCCCTGGAGGGTGAAGCGGCCATCGCCCAGGCGCTCCACCACCCCCGTCACGCGCAGCGGCGCGCCGTCGCTCTTGCCGCCAAGGTCGAGCGTCACCGTCGCGCCCTCGCCGGCCGCGTGGCAGGCGGCGGCGGATTCGGCGTCGTTCATCGGCGCCAGGGCCGCTCCTTCCGCGCCCTGGCGCAGCAGCTCCGCCAACAGGCCGGTGGTGTCGCCATGGCCGCCGCCGCCCGGGTTGTCCTGCGTGTCGGCGATGACGACGGGGCGGCCGGTGCCGGATTGCGCGATGGCCTGGGCCACGGCCTCCGGCGCGTCCAGCACGCCGCCGGTGAAAGCGGTCTCGCGCACGGCGATTTCCGCCGCCAGCGCCTCCACGGCGTGCTGCGCGGCCTCCGGCGTCTCGGCCCAGCAGGCGATGGCCTGGCCGCAGCCGGGGAAGTCGGCATAGGGGAAGCCGAAGCAATAGGCCAGTTCCGCCACGCCCGGCGCCAGGCGCGCGCGCGCGTCCATCACGCCGGCCATCGGCTCCACCATGGTGCACTGGCTGGTGATGGGCAGCAGCACGTCGAGCTCCCGGAAGGCCATGGCCCAGGGGCGGCCGCGCGCGGCGCGCTCCAGCAGCAGGCGCAGGGCGCGGGCGCCGACGGCGCGCATGTCCACATGCGGGTAGGTGCGGTAGGGCACCACCACATCGGCGCCCTCGCACATGGCGCGCGTCATGTTGGCGTGGGGGTCCAGCGTGACGGCGATGGGCACGGCCGTGCCCACGATGGCGCGGACGCGGCGGATCACCTCGCCCTCGGCATCGGGGAAGTCGTCGCTCACCATGGCGCCGTGCAGGTCCAGGAAGACGGCGTCCACCGCCCCCCCGTCCTGGATGGCGTCGGACAGCGCGGCGCAGATGATGGCGGTGATGCGCTCGAAGGCCTCGCGCGTCACCGGGCCGGCGGGGTTGGCGAAGCACCAGGCCAGCGGCACGCAGTCATGCCCCGCCGCCTCCTCCATCGCGGCACCCGCGCAGGTGGAGGTGCCGCGCAGGCGTTCGCGCATGGCCTCGCCGCGCACCAGCTCGGGCAGGCCGCCGGGGTGCAGGAACTCCGCCCAGCCGGTGGGGCGGGGGGCGAAGGAATGGCTTTCGTGCAGGAAGCCGGCGAAGGCGATGCGCATGGGGCTACTCCGCGGCGGCGAGGACGGCGTCGGCCAGGACCATGAGGCCCGCCTCCGCCCATGCCGGGGTGATGGATTCCGCCTCGTTGTGGGAGAGCCCGCCATGGCAGGGCACGAAGATCATGGCGGTCGGCACGCGGCGGGCGACATAGACGGCGTCATGGCCGATGGCGGTGGGCATGTCCTTGGCCGGGTAGCCGCGCCGGCGCGCGGCCTCGCGCACGAAGCCGCAGAGGCGCGCATCGAAGCCCTGGCCGGGCGAGTGCCAGAAGTCGCGCACCGCCACCTGCACGTTCCGCGTGGCGGCGACCTCGGCGGCATGGGCGCGCAGCGCCTCGCCCATGCGCGCCAGCAGCGCCTCGTCGCCATGGCGGGTGTCCACGCTGAACCAGCAGGTTTCGGGCGCCACGTTGCGGCTGCCGGGGCCCACGCGCAGCTGGCCCACCGTGCCGCGGCCGCCATGCTCCAGCGCCAGCGCCTCCACCGCCGCCATCAGCGGCAGGGCGGCCATCAGCGCGTCGCGCCGGCCTTCCATGCGGCTGCCGCCATGGGCGGATTCGCCCGTCACCTCCACCTCGTACCAGCGCTGGGCCAGGGCGTGGGTGACGGTGCCGATGGAGAGGCCCTCGGCCTCCAGCTCCGGCCCCTGCTCGATGTGCAGCTCCAGGTAGGCCGCCATCTCCGGCAGCGCGTCCGTGCCCTGCCAGCCGATGCGTGCCAGCTCCTCGCCGAAGCGCGCGCCATCGCCGTCGCGCGTGTCCAGCACCTGCGCGGGTGTGAAGATGCCCATGGCGGCGCCGCTGCCCTGCATCGGTGGGGAGAAGCGCGCGCCTTCCTCGTTGGTCCAGTTCACCAGCAGCAGCGGCGCGTCCGTCTCGGCGCCGGCCTCGTGCAGCGCGCGCAGGAGTTCCAGGCCGGCGAGCACGCCCAGCACGCCGTCGAATTTGCCGCCGGTGGGCTGGGTGTCCAGGTGGCTGCCGAAGGCCACAGGCCGGCGCAACGCATCGCGGCCTGGCCGCAGGAAGCCCATGTTGCCGAAGCGGTCCGTCAGCAGCGTGCAGCCCAGCGCCGTGGCGCGGTCGCGCAGCCAGGCGCGCGCCTCGCCATCCAGCGCCGTCAGCGCCTGGCGATTGCAGCCGCCGCGCGGCGTGCCGCCGATGCGCGCGACCTCGTGCAGCTCGTCCCACAGGCGCGCGCCCGAGAGGGGCAGGTTATGCGCGCTCAACGCCGCACCATTCCGCCATGGCCAGCGCGATGCTGCGCGTGATGCCGTGGATGCTCTCCACGCCCACATTCTCGTCAATGCCGTGGATGTCCACCGCATCGGGGCCGAAGACGGCGCAGGGCGTGCCCTGGTGCAGCACGAAGTGGCGCCCGTCGGTCAGCCCCGTCGCCGGATAGTCGCGCAGGGTGCCGCCCGTGGCCTCCGCATAGGATCGCATGGCGAGCCGCGCGATGTCGGTGTCCTTCGGGAATTCGCAGGGGTCGGCCATGAAGCCGCGGAAGGCAAGCTCCACCGTGGCGCCGCGCAGGCGCTCGTGGCGCGCGGCCTCGGCCACCAGCGCCTCGATCTCGGCCTTCACCTGGCGCGCGGTGTTGCCCAGCATGACGCCGACCCGCATGCCGATGCGGCAGCGCGTGGCGACGGAGCTGTTCCACTCCCCGCCCTCGATGGTGCCGAGGTTCACGTTCACCGGGTGGTTCAGCCCGCGGAAGGCGGGGTGGATCAGCGCGCCGTCATTCTGCCGCTCCTCGTAGCGCTTGAAGGCGGCGGCGATGATCTGCGCGGCCTCGATGGCGTTCACGCCCGCCTGCATGTCGCGCACATGCGCCGGCCGCCCGCTCACCGTCACCCAGGCCCAGACCACGCCGACCTCGGCGGTGTAGAAGGCGTCCACGCCCGGCCCCGGCTCGGGGATGATGACCGCATCCGTCCGCGGCAGCGCCAGCATGCAGGAGAGCGCGCCATTGCCGGTGCATTCCTCCTCGATCACCGCGTGCATCTGCACCTCGGCGGCAGGCTGCAGCCCGGCGCGGCGCAGCGCGGCGAAGGCCATGGCATAGCTGACGATGCCCGCCTTCATGTCGCCGGCGCCGCGGCCGAACACGCGGCCGCCGCGGATCTCGGGCTGGTAGGGGGGGCTGGCCCACATGTCGGCCGCGCCCTCCGGCACCACGTCCACATGGCCCTGCAATGTCAGGCTGCGGCCCCTCGCCTCGCGCGGGGCATGCACGGCCACCACGTTGTCGCGCCCCGCATAGGGGATCAGCGGCGGCGACCAGGCGGGGTGGCGCGCGGCGTCGTTCGGCACGCGGCGCGGCTGGAGGCCGAGATGGGCATACAGCGCCTCCATCTCCGCCAGCGCGGATTGCTCATGGCCCAGGGTGGAGGGGCAGCGGACCAGGCGGAACAGCCAGTCCAGCGACTCGTCCTGCAATTCCTGGCAGGCATCGAGGATGGCGCGCCGGGCGCCGGGATCGAGCGGGATCATGGCCTGACATGGCAGCACCCGCCCCGCCGGTTGTCCAGCCGGCGCGCCCGGCGGATGATGCGCGCATGCAGGTCTTCGACTCCCCCGCCGAGGCGGGCCACGCGCCGCGATTCTTCCTCATGCGCGGGGTGCTGAAGCCCCATTTCGAGGTGCCGGCGCGCGCGGAATCGCTGCGCGCGGGGCTGCGCGAACTCGGGCTGGCCGCCACCGCGCCGCCGCCCGCCACCCGCGCCGCGCTGCGTACGGTCCACGCGGCGGACTACCTGGACTTCCTGGAGGATGCGGCGCGCGACTGGGTGGCGCTGCCCGGCGCGGGGCCGGAGGTGGTGCCCAACATCCACCCGACGCCGGAGATGCTCCAGCAATCCTCCCGCCTCAACGGCCATGTCATCGCGCGCGCCGGGGCGCACACGGCGGACCTGGCCTGCCCGATCGGCCCGCAGACCTTCGAGGCCGCGGCCGCCGCGGCCGGCTGCGCGCTGGCCGCCGCCGATGCCGTGGCGGGCGGTGGCGTGGCCTACGCCCTGTGCCGCCCGCCCGGGCACCATGCCTATGCCGGGCGCGCCGGGGGCCATTGCTACCTCAACAACACCGCGCTGGCCGCCGAGCGCCTGCGCGAGCGCGGGGCGCAGCGCGTGGCGGTGCTGGACGTGGACAGCCACCACGGCA
Organism: Rubritepida sp.; assembly: GCA_041639675.1. GTDB lineage: Bacteria > Pseudomonadota > Alphaproteobacteria > Acetobacterales > Acetobacteraceae > Roseococcus. The sequence continues at coordinate 7,365 of JBEQBS010000148.1, forward strand.
ACGGCACCCAGGGCATCTTCTGGGAGCGCGCGGACGTGCTGACCGTCTCCGTCCATGGCGACC
>JBEQBS010000149.1:0-7421 GCA_041639675.1 Rubritepida sp.
CGGCCAGGGCGGCGGCGCAGGCCGCCACGGGACCGGCGCGCCCGCTGGCCAGCAGCGCCAGCAGCAGCGCCAGCGGCAGCAGCTGGAGGGCCAGCGTCACCGCCGCCGCGCCTCCGGCGTCATCGGCGCCGCGCCCCGGACCATCACCTGCGCCGCGCCTCGGACCATCACTTGCGCCGCGCCTCGGCGACCGTGATGACCACGGCGCCGGACAGGATGACCAGCGCGCCCGCCCAGGTCCAGGCGTCCGGCACCTCGCCCCACACCGCCCAGCCGAAGGCGGCGATCACCACCAGGCGCAGGTACTGGAAGGGGGCCACCGCGCTGGCCTCGCCGGCGCGCAGCGCCTCGGTCAGCAGCCAGATGATGCCCGGCGTGAACAGGCCGAAGGCGGTGAGGATCAGCAGGTCCACCGCGCCCAGCGGCTGCCAGGTGGCGATGGCGAAGGGCAGGGCGGCGCCCGTCGTCACCAGCCCGACCCAGGCGACGATGGTCTCCGTGCGCTCCGTGCGGGACAGCATGCGCGAGGTCAGGGTGATGCCGCACCAGGTCAGCGCCGCGGCCAAGGCGATGAGCACGCCCGGCAGCGGCAGGTCCGTGCCCGGGCGCAGCATAACGGCGACGCCCAGCAGCCCCAGCAGCGTTCCGGCCCAGCGCGCGGCGTCCACGCGCTCGCCCAGCACGGGCCGCGCCAGCAGGGTGGTGAACATCACGTTGGTGAAGGACAGCACGGTGGCCGCGGCCAGTGAGAGCTGGGTGAAGCTGAGGAAGTACAGGCCCCAGGTGAGGACGGAGGACAGGCCGCGCAGCAGGTGCATCCCCACGCGGCGGGTGCGGAACACCGCCCAGCCGCCCGCCAGCACCAGCGGCGCCATCCAGGCCAGCTGCCCCGCGGCGCGGAACAGCACCTGGGTGGCGGTGGGGATGCCGCGGTCGCCCATCCAGCGGATGAACAGCGCCTCCGCGGCAAAGATCATCGCCGAGAGCGACATGAGGATGGCCCCGCGCAAATTGCCGGGAAGCGCGGCAAAGCGCGTGGACATGGGCCCATGCTGCGGCGCATGGACGGGGGCTGGCAAGCGCATCGGCGCGGTCCTATGCTGCATCGCAAGAAAAGCAATCCATCACGGGAGGGGAACAGGCATGTCCACCTATGACGAGCGCTACGCCCAATGGCGGCGCGACCCGCTGGGCTGGTGGCTGGATGCCGCGCGCGGCCTCGACTGGTCCCGCTTCCCCAGCCAGGCCTTCGACGCCTCGCAGGGCCCCTTCGGCCGCTGGTTCCCCGATGGCGCGCTGAACACCTGCCACAATGCGCTGGACCGCCACGTGCAGGCCGGCCACGGCACCCGCACCGCCCTGATCTGGGACAGCCCGATGACCGGGCGCGTGCAGCGCTTCACCTATGCCGAGATGCTGGGGCGGGTGGAGAAGCTGGCCGGCGCCCTGGCCGCGCGGGGCGTGGGCAAGGGCGACCGCGTCATCCTCTACATGCCCATGGTGCCCGAGGCGGCGATGGCCATGCTGGCCTGCGCGCGGCTGGGCGCCATCCACTCCGTCGTCTTCGGCGGCTTCGCGGCCGCGGAACTCGCCGCGCGCATCGCCGACGCCACGCCCAGGGCCATCATCGCCGCCTCCTGCGGGCTGGAGCCGGGGCGGGTGGTCGCCTACAAGCCGCTGCTGGATGCCGCCATCGGCATGTCCCCGCACAAGCCCGATTTCTGCCTCATCCTCCAGCGCGAGCAGGCGGTGGCGAGCCTGGAGCCCGGCCGCGACTTCGACCTGCTGGAGGAAGAGGCCAGGGCCGCGCCGCACCCCTGCGTGGAGGTGGCGGCGACCGACCCGGCCTACATCCTCTACACCTCCGGCACCACGGGGAAGCCCAAGGGCATCGTGCGCGACACCGGCGGGCATGCGGTGGCGCTGCACCGGTCCATCAGCCTGATCTATGGGCTGAAGCCCGGCGACGTGATGTGGACGGCCAGCGATGTCGGCTGGGTGGTGGGGCATTCCTACATCGTCTATGCGCCGCTGCTGGCCGGCATCACCACGGTGATGTTCGAGGGCAAGCCGGTCGGCACGCCCGATGCCGGCACCTTCTGGCGCGTCTGCGCCGCGCATGGCGTGACGCTGCTGTTCACCGCCCCCACCGCCCTGCGCGCGATCAGGAAGGAAGACCCGGAGGGCGCGCACATGGCCAGGCACGACCTGTCGCGGCTGGAGGCGCTGTACCTGGCCGGCGAGCGCTGCGACCCGCCCACCGCGGTGTGGGCGGCGGACAAGCTGCGCGTGCCGGTGGTGGACCATTGGTGGCAGACCGAGACGGGCTGGCCGATCACCGCCGGCTTCCGCGAATGGGGGCTGTTCGCGCCGCGCCCCGGCTCCGGCGGGCGGGCCTCGCCAGGATACGACGTGGCGGCGCTGGACGAGAACGGGCACGAGGTGCCGCGCGGCCAGCAGGGTGCGCTGGCCATCCGCCTGCCGCTGCCGCCCGGCTGCGCGCCCACCCTGTGGAACGCGGAGGAGCGCTACCGCCAGGCCTACCTCTCCACCTTCGCCGGCTTCTACGACACCTCCGATGCCGGCATGGTGGACGAGGAGGGTTTCGTCTGGGTGATGGGCCGCACGGACGACATCATCAACGTCGCCGGCCACCGCCTCAGCACGGGGGCGATGGAGGAGGTGCTGGCCAGCCACCCCGACGTGGCGGAATGCGCCGTGGTCGGCATGGCGGACAGCCTGAAGGGCCAGGCGCCGCTGGGCCTCGTCGTGCTGAAGGCCGGCGTGGCGCGGGAGGAGGCGCAGGTGGCGAAGGAGCTGGTGGCGCTGGTGCGCGAGCGCATCGGCCCCGTGGCGGCCTTCAAGGATGCCCGCGTGGTGGGGCGCCTGCCCAAGACGCGCTCGGGCAAGATCCTGCGCGCCACCATCCGCAAGATCGCCGATGGCGAGGACTACGCCGTGCCGCCCACCATAGACGACCCGATGATCCTCACGGAGATCGGGGAGGCGCTCGCCCGATGATCCGCGCGGCGCGCGGCGCCGATGGCGTGGCGCTGCTGCTGCTGGACCGGCCGGCCGCGCGCAACGCGCTGTCGCTCGCCATGCTGGCGGCGCTGCGCGACGCGCTGCGGGAGGCCGAGGACGCCCGCTGCGTGGTGCTGGCCGCCGAGGGCCCGGCCTTCTGCGCCGGCCACGACCTGCGGGAGCTGACGGCGGCCCGCGCCGAGGCCGATGGCGGGCGCGCCCTCTTCGCCCGCACCCTGGCGCTGTGCGCGGCGGTGATGCAGGCGGTGGTGACGCACCCGGTGCCGGTGATCGCCGCGGTGGAGGGGCTGGCCACCGCCGCCGGCTGCCAGCTCGTGGCCTCCTGCGACGTGGTGCTGGCCGCGCCCGCCGCCGGCTTCTGCACGCCCGGCGTCGCCATCGGGCTGTTCTGCACCACGCCATCGGTCGCGCTGACCCGCGCGGTGGGGCGGCGCGCGGCGATGGAGATGCTGCTGACCGGCCGCGTGGTGCCCGCCGCCGAGGCCGCGGCGATGGGGCTGGCGACGCGGGTGGAGGAGCACCCGCGCGAGGCCGCGCTGGCCATGGCCGCGGGCATCGCCGCACGGTCGGGGCACGCCATCCGCCTGGGCAAGCGCGCCGTGCTGGACCATGCGGATCGCGCCCTGCCCGAAGCCTATGAACGCGCCTCCGCCGCGATGCTGGAGAACATGATGGCCGCCGATGCCGGGGAGGGCATGGCCGCCTTCCTGGCCCGGCGCGAACCGCGATGGACCGACCGATGACCGATGCCCTGCCGCGCGTGCCCGCCAACCACCAGCCGCTGACGCCGCTGCTGTTCCTGGAGCGCACGGCGCAGGTCTTCCCCGATGCGCCGGCCATCGCCTACGGCGCCACCCGCCGCACCTACCGCGAGATGCGCGCGCGCTGCGTGAAGCTGGCGCATGCGCTGACGCAGCTGGGGCTGGGCCGCGGCGACACGGTGGCGGTGATCCTGCCCAACATCCCGCAGATGGTGGAATGCCATTTCGGCGTGCCTATGGCCGGCTGCGTGCTGAACACGATCAACACCCGGCTGGACGCCGCGACCATCGCCTACATCCTCGACCATGGCGAGGCGAAGGCGCTGATCCTGGACCGCGAATGGGCGCCCGTCGCCCGCGCCGCGCTGGCGCAATGCACGGCCAGGCCGCACATCATCGAGGTGAACGACACGGAGGCGCCCTGCGACGACACGCTGGGCGGGGTGGAGTACGAGGCCTTCCTCGCCACCGGGGATGCGTCCTTCGCCTGGCCCATGCCGGAGGACGAGTGGGACGCCATCGCGCTCAACTACACCTCGGGCACCACGGGCAAGCCCAAGGGCGTGGTGTATCACCACCGCGGCGCGCAGCTGCTCGCGATGGGCAACGTGGTCAGCGCCGGGTTGCCGCGCCACCCGCGCTACCTGTGGACGCTGCCGATGTTCCATTGCAACGGCTGGTGCTTCCCCTGGACCGTCACCGCCATGGCGGGCACCCATGTCTGCCTGCGTGCCGTGCGCGGCCCCGCCATGTGGCGCCTGATCGAGCAGGAGCGGGTGACGCACATGTGTGGCGCGCCCATCGTCATGTCCACGCTGTTGGGCACCGATGCGGCGGAGCAGCGGGCGCTGCCCGGCCCGCTGACCTTCGTCGTCGCCGGCGCCCCGCCGCCCGAGGCGGTGCTGGCCGCCATGCGCGCCGCCGGCTTCGGCATCCTGCACGTCTACGGCCTGACGGAATGCTACGGCCCCTCCGTCACCAACGAGTGGCACGCGGCCTGGGACGCCCTGCCGCCGCCCGACCAGGCGCGGCTGATGGCCCGCCAGGGCGTGCGCTACCTGCCGCTGGAGGGCCTCGACGTGCTGGACCCGGAAAGCATGGCCCCCGTGCCCGCCGATGGCGCGACGATGGGCGAGGTGATGATGCGCGGCAACGTGGTGATGAAGGGCTACCTGAAGGACCCCGAGGCCACCGCCAGGGCCTTCGCCGGCGGCTGGTTCCACACCGGGGACCTGGCGGTGAAATACCCCGATGGCTACATCCAGCTCCGCGACCGCTCGAAGGACATCATCATCTCGGGCGGGGAGAACATCTCCTCCATCGAGGTCGAGGATGCGCTCTACAAGCACCCGGCGGTGGCGGTCGCCGCGGTGGTGGCCCAGCCCGACGACAAGTGGGGCGAGGTGCCCTGCGCCTTCGTCGAGCTGAAGCCGGGCGCCGAGGCGGACGAAGCCGCGCTGGTGGCGCATTGCCGCGCCATCCTGCCCGGCTTCAAGGTGCCACGCCGCGTGGTCTTCACCGAGCTGCCCAAGACCAGCACCGGCAAGATCCAGAAGCACGAGCTGCGGCGGCTGGTGTAGCCGGCCTCATACGAACGGCACGAAGACCTGACCTGTGGCGCGGGCGCGTCGTGCCGTTCGTATGAGTCGTGTTTGTGCCCTCAAACGCCGGGCGCCCGCTCCGCGGGCTTGGCTGCGCGGCGCGCGTAGCTGGCCCTCGGGCCAGCGAAGCCAGTGCGGCCGCGGCGCGCAGAAGCGCGCTCGGCCCGCGAAGCGGGCCGCATGGACCGGTCAAGCAATAATGCCATTCGTATCAGGCGCCGGGCGCGGCCTCCGCCTGCCTGGCTTGCGCCGCGCCATGGGCGCGCCGGTGACGGAAGGCGATCTGCCGGCGGGCCGCGCCGTGCGCGGCCGGGGCTGACCCGTCGGAACTCCTGCCCGTCACGCCAGCAGGGAGCGCCCGGTCATCGCCGCCGGCTGCGCCACGCCCAGCAGCGCCAGCAGGGTGGGCGCGATGTCGGCCAGCCTGCCGTCGCGCAGCCCCACGCCCGGCGGGCCGCCCATCAGCAGCACCGGCACGCGGTTCGTCGTGTGCGCGGTGTGCGGGCCGCCCGTCGCCGGGTCGCGCATCAGCTCGGCATTGCCGTGGTCGGCCGTCACCAGCAGCGCGCCGCCCTTCGCCGCGATGGCCTGCGCGATGGCGCCCAGCCCGGCATCCACCGCCTCGCACGCCGTCACCGCCGCCGCCAAGCTGCCGGTGTGGCCCACCATGTCGGCATTGGCGAAGTTCAGCACGATGAGGTCGAAGCGCCCCTCGCCGATCGCGGCCACCGCCTTCGCCGTCAGCTCCGGCGCGCTCATCTCCGGCTGCAAATCGTAGGTGGCGACCTTGGGCGAGGGCACCATGATGCGCTCCTCGCCCGGGAAGGGCGTCTCCTCGCCGCCGTTGAGGAACCAGGTGACGTGCGGGTACTTCTCCGTCTCCGCCATGCGCAGCTGGGTGCGCCCGGCGGCGCTGACGGCGGCGCCCAGGATGTCCGCCATGGATTGTGGCGGGAACAGCGTCGCCATGTGCGCGTTCAGCGGCTGCGAATACTCCACCATGCCCAGCGCCGCCGCCACGCGCGGGCTGCGCGGGCGCACGAAGCCCGCGAAGGCGGGGTCCAGCAGGGCATGGAGGATTTCCCGCACGCGGTCGGCGCGGAAGTTGAAGCACAGCACGCCGTCGCCATCGGCGATGCCCGCATGGCCGGGCAGCACGGTGGCGGGGATGAACTCGTCCGTCACGTCCTTCGCGTGCGCGGCGGCGATGGCGGCGGCGGCATCCGGCGCGTGCTCGCCCTCCCCCAGCACCAGGGCGCGCCAGGCCTTCTCCACGCGCTCCCAGCGGTTGTCGCGGTCCATCGCCCAGTAGCGGCCGGTGAGGGTGGCGATGCGCGCGCCCGCCGGCAGCTTCGCGCTGAAATCCGCCAGGTATCCGGGGGCGGAGCGCGGCGGCGTGTCGCGCCCATCGGTGAAGGCATGGATGGCCACGGGCACGCCCGCCTCCGCCAGCACGCGGGCCAGCGCCACGGCCTGGTCCTGGTGGGCATGCACCCCGCCGGGCGAGAGCAGCCCCAGCAGGTGCGCCGTGCCGCCGCTGGCCTGCATCGCCGCGATGAAGCCCCGCAGCGGCGCCATGCCGGCGAGCGTCCCATCGGCGATGGCGGCGTCAATCCGCGGCAGGTCCTGCATCACCACCCGCCCGGCGCCGATGTTGAGGTGCCCGACCTCGCTGTTGCCCATCTGCCCCGGCGGCAGGCCGACATCGAGGCCCGCGGTGTCGAGGAAGGCGCGCGGCCCCCCGGCCCAGAGCCGGTCGAAATGCGGGGTGTCGGCCTGGCGCACGGCGTTGTCCGCCGTTTCCTCCCGCCAGCCCCAGCCATCGAGGATCACCAGCATCACGGGCGTCTTGCTCATGCCCGCGTGCCTACTTCAGCAGGGTGTCCAGGTCCACCTCGCCCGGGATGGCGCCGTCCAGCATCAGGTGGGCCAGGCCATGCACCAGGGCCCAGGCGCGGATGCCGGCCTCCCGCCCGCCCGCCGCGGCGGCCAGCGCGGCGAAGGCGGCGTCGGC
>JBEQBS010000150.1:0-7416 GCA_041639675.1 Rubritepida sp.
TAGCGCACCGGCTGGAAGGCCGTGGGCGCCCCGGGCACCGCCACGCCGGGCAGGCCGTGGCAGGCCGGGCAGAAGGCCGCCTCGGCCTCGTCCGGCGCGCCGTGGTCCGACAGGTCCAGCGTCCTGCGCCCCTCGCCGGTGCAGATCTCGATCACCGAGAGCGGGTCATGCGCCATGGCGCGCAGGCAATGCGCCAGCGCCGCGCCCGACTGGAAGACCAGCAGGGCGGCCAGCAAGGCCAGCAGGGCGGGGCGGCGCCGCGTCACGGCCGCCTGGGTATCAGGCGGCCAGGGGGTAGTCCACCTCCGGCGTGTAGTGCGACGCCTCCTTGCCCAGCACGGAGGAGAAGAGGGTGAAGCGCTCCACCGTCACCTCCGGCGCGCGGAACAGGCTGTGCGCCTGCAGGAAGGCGACCAGCTTGGGCACCGGCACAGCCCCGGCGCGGCCCAGCGTGACATGCGGGGCGAAGCGCCGCTTCTCGGCCGGGAAGCCGGCGCGTTGCAGGGCGGTCTCGATCTTTCCCTGCAGGTGGGCCAGCTCCTCCGTGCGCTCGGCCGTCACGTGCAGGGACTGCACCTGGCCGTTCCTCTCGAAGATCCCCGGCGCCAGGAGGCGCAGCGCGAAGGGCCGGGCGCGGATGGCGGACAGCGCCTCGTCCACCTCCTCGGCCCGGAAGGGCGGCGTCTCGCCGATGAAGCGCAGGGTAAGGTGGTAGTTGGCGCGCGGCACCCATCTCATGCCGGGCAGCCCGCCGGCGAGGCCGGAAAGCTGGTCCTTCACCTCGTCCGGCAGGTCGAGCGCGACGAAGAGACGCATGGCAGGACCCCCATCCGATTCCCCGCCGCTATCCTGCGGGGGGTGCCGCGGCGCGGTCCAGCACTTCTTCCACCATGGGCAGGATGCGCCGGACCATCTCCTCAACGCCCTGGGCATTGGGATGGATGCCGTCGGCCTGGTTCAGCGCCCGCTCGCCGGCCACGCCGTCGAGGAAGAAGGGGAAGAACAGCAGGTTGCGACGCACCGCCGCCTCGGTGAAGACGGCGTGGAAGGCGCGGCCGTATTCGGCGCCCAGGTTGGGCGGGGCGTGCATGCCGGCCAGCAGCACCGGGATGCGCCGGGCCTGGAGACGGTCGAGGATGCCGTCCAGCGCCTGGGCCATGCGCGGCACCGGCAGGCCGCGCAGCCCGTCATTGGCGCCGAGCGCGACGATGGCGGCGCGGGGGTTTTCCGCCAGCAGCCAGTCCAGGCGGGACAGGCCGCCGGCCATGGTGTCGCCGGAGACGCCGCCATTCACCACGCGCACGTTGCGCCCCTTCGCGCGCAGGGCGGCCTGGAGGCGAGGGACGAAGCCCTGGTCCTGCGGCAGGCCATAGCCGGCGGTGAGGCTGTCGCCCAGCGCCAGCAGCGTGGTGGGCGCGCCCTGGGCCAGGGCGCTGCCCGCCACCGTCAAGCCTGCCACCTGTTGCAGCGCAGCGCGCCGACCATATGAACCACCCATGAGCACTCCGGACCAGCCGATCATCGCCGCGCGCGACCTCCGCTTCGAGGTGGGGGGCGCCGCGGGCCGGGTCAACATCCTGCGCGGCGTCTCCCTGGAGGTGGCGCGGGGCGAGGCGCTGGGCATCGTCGGCCCCTCCGGCTCGGGCAAGACCTCGCTGCTTATGCTGCTGGCGGGGCTGGAGCAGGCCACCGGCGGCACCCTGCGCGTGGCCGGCCAGGACCTCGGCGCGATGGACGAGGAGGCGCTGGCGCGCTTCCGGCGGGAGCAGGTGGGCATCGTCTTCCAGGCCTTCCACCTGATCCCCACCATGACGGCGCTGGAGAACGTGGCGGTGCCGCTGGAATTCGCCGGCCGCGCCGATGCCTTCGACCGCGCGGCGGAGGCGTTGGGGCAGGTCGGCCTCGGCCACCGGCTGGGGCATTATCCCGGCCAGCTTTCGGGCGGCGAGCAGCAGCGCGTGGCGGTCGCCCGCGCCTTCGTCGCCGCCCCCTCGCTGCTGCTGGCCGACGAGCCGACCGGCAACCTGGACCGCGCGACGGGCCAGGCGGTGATGGAGCTGCTCTTCGGCCTGCGGGAGACGCACGGCACCACCCTGGTCCTCATCACCCACGACCCCGCCCTGGCGGCGCGCTGCCCCCGGCAGGTTCGGATCGAGGATGGGCTGATCGCGTCGGATACCGCCTTGTTGCCGGTCGCCGCCGAATGAGGGACGCGGTGCTGGGCTGGCGGCTGGCGCGGCGGGAGCTGCGCGGCGGGGTGAAGGGTCTGCGGCTGGTGCTGGCCTGCCTGGCGTTGGGGGTGGCGGCCATCGCCGCCGTCGGCACGCTGCGCGCGGGCATCGAGGCCGGGCTGCGCGCCGACGGCGCCCGCATCCTGGGCGGCGACCTGGAGATCCGCGGCGGCTACCAGCCGGTGCCGCCGGAGGCGCTGGGCTGGGCCACGGCGCGCGGCGCCCGCGCCTCGGAGGTGCGGCTGCTGCGCGCCATGCTGGTGGCCGCGGATGGCGAGCGCACCCTGGTGGAGCTGAAGGCGGCCGATGGCGCCTACCCCATGGTGGGCGAACTGGTGACGGAGCCGCCCGGCGCCCGCGGCCTGCTGGTGGAACCGGCCATCGCCGAACGGCTGCGGGTGCGCCCCGGCGACTCGCTGCGGATGGGGGAAAGCACCCTGCCCCTGGCCGGGATCATCGTGGATGAGCCGGACAAGGTGGCCACGCCCACCTTCTTCGGCCCGCGCGCCATCATCCCGCTGGATGCGCTGCCGGCCACGGGGCTGATCCAGCCCGGCTCCCTCATCAACCACGAATACCGGTTATTGCTGCCGGCGGGCACCGACCCGCGGCGCTTCGCCGATGACCTCCGCGCCGCCTTCCCCGGCGCGCCCTGGCGCCTGCGCCTGGCCGACCAGGCCGAGCCGGGGGTGAACCGCTTCCTTGACCGCGCGGCGGCTTTCCTGACCCTGGCCGGGCTGACGGCGCTGCTGGTGGGCGGCATCGGCGTGGCGACCGGGGTGCGGGCCTGGCTGGCGGCGCGCAGCCGCACCATCGCCACGCTGCGCTGCCTGGGGGCGCCCGCTGGGGCCATCTTCGCCGCCTATCTGTGGCAGGTGGCGGTGCTGGGGGCGCTGGGCATCCTGCTGGGGTTGGCCGCCGGGTGGGCACTGACCTGGGCGGCGGCGCAGGCGCTGGCCGGCGCCCTGCCGGTGCCGCCGCGGATGGGCTTCTACCCGGCGCCGCTGGCGCTGGCGGCGCTGTATGGCGCGCTGACGGCGCTGTGCTTCGCCCTGTGGCCGCTGGGCCGGGCCGGGCGCATCCCGGGCGCCGCCCTGTTCCGCGACGCCACGGCCGATGCCACGCGCTTCCCCGGCTGGGGGGTGCTGGCGGCCAATGCCCTGGCGGCGCTGCTGCTGGTGGCGGTGGTGGTCGGCACGGCGGAGCAGCCCTTCTTCGCCGCCGCCTTCTGCGGCGGGGCGGCGCTGGCCATCGGCCTGTTCCACCTGGCCGGCGGCGCGCTGATGGCCGGCGCGCGGCGGGTGCGCGGGCTGCGGCGGCCGGAATGGCGCATGGGGCTGGCCAACCTGCACCGCCCCGGCGCCGGCACGCCGGTGATGCTGATGGCGCTGGGCCTGGGGCTGACCACCCTGGCCGCCATCGCGCAGATCCAGGGCAACCTGACGGCGGCGCTGAGCGACGAGATGCCCGCCCGCGCCCCCAACTTCTTCTTCATTGACATCCAGCCCGACCAGGTGGCCGAGTTCGACACGCTGGCCCGCGGCACGCCGGGCGTGGAGGAGGTGCGGCGCGTGCCGTCGCTGCGGGCGCGCATCGTCGCCGTGAAGGGCACCCCGGCCGAGCAATGGCGCACCACGCCCGAATCCGCCTGGGCCCTGCGCGGCGACCGCGGGCTGACCTATTCCGCCACCCCGCCGGAGGGCGCGCGCAGCGTGCAGGGGCAAGGGGGGGCGCCGGACTATCGCGGCCCGGTGCTGGTGAGCTTCGACGCGAAGATCGCGGAGGGCTGGGGCGTGGGCATCGGCGACACGCTGACGGTGAACGTGCTGGGCCGCGACGTGGAGATGACCATCGCCAACCTGCGCGAGGTGAACTGGCGGTCGCTCGCCATGAACTTCACGCTGGTGGCCTCGCCCGGCCTGCTGTCCTCGGCGCCGCACACCCACATCGCCACCGTGCGCGGGGACCCCGCGCAGGATGGCGCGCTGCTGCGCCGGGTGACGGACGCCCTGCCCAACGTCTCCGGCATCCGCGTGCGCGAGGCGCTGGAGAAGGTGGCGGAGCTGCTGGGCCGCATCGGCGCCGGGCTGACGGCGGTGGGCGGCGTGACGCTGCTGGCCGGGGCACTGGTGCTGGCCGGCGCGGTGGCGGCCGGCCAGGCGCGGCGGGTGCGCGAGGCGGTGGTGCTGAAGGTGCTGGGCGCCGGGCGCGGGCAGATCCGCCGCGCCTTCCTGGTGGAGTTCGGCGTGCTGGGCGCCTTCGCCGGCGTGCTGGCGGCGCTGGCCGGCACGGCCGCCGCCTGGGGCGTGGTGCGCGGCATCATGGGGCAGGACTTCGTGTTCCTGCCGGGCACGCTGCTTCTGACGGTGGCAGGGTGCATGGCGCTGGTGCTGGGCTTCGGCTACGCTGGCACGGCGCTGGCGCTGCGCGTCCGTCCGGCGCCCCTGCTGCGGAACGAATAGCGTCCGCGCTTGATTCAGGTTACGTGATCTCCATATCATGTCCACGCGGGCATCCGCCCGTTTTCCTTCGGAGGAACTGAGACCCATGGCCTTTCAACCCGAATCGCGGTGGACCAACCCGCTCGGGCCGGCCCAGCAAGGGTGGGGCCGCACCGCTGCCGTTGACGCCGCCACGCTGGACGCCGGCCTGCGCGCCTACATGCTGCGCGTCTACAACTGGATGGCGTCCGGCCTGCTGCTGACCGGCATCGTCGCCTACCTGGTGGCGCATACGGGGCTGAGCGAGCTGTTCTTCAACGTCGTCCGCACGCCGCGCGGCCTGGCGACGGCGCCGACCATCCTCGGCTACGTGGCGATGTTCGCGCCGCTCGCCTTCGTGCTGGCGCTGAGCTTCGGCATCAACCGGATGAGCCGCACCACGGTGCAGGCGCTGTTCTGGGCCTTCGCGGCGGTGATGGGCGCCTCGATGGCGAACATCTTCATCATCTACACGAAGTCCTCCATCGCCAGCACCTTCTTCATCAGCGCCGCGATGTTCGCGTCCATGAGCCTCATCGGCTACACGACGAAGCGCGACCTGACGAAGATGGGCTCCATCCTGCTGATGGGCCTGATCGGCATCATCATCGCCTCGCTGGTCAACATCTTCCTCGCCTCGCCGGCGCTGGCCTTCGCCATCTCCGTCATCGGCGTGGTGGTGTTCTGCGGCCTCACCGCCTACGACACCCAGCGCATCAAGGCCGACTACATCGAGCACTCCTACGCCGAGGGCACGGACGAGGCCGCGAAGCGCAGCGTGATGGACGCGCTGGGCCTGTACCTGAACTTCATCAACCTGTTCCAGCTGCTGCTGTCCTTCATGGGCAACCGCAACCAGGGCTGACGAAGCACCCCGGCGCCTGCGCCAGGGCCCGGCGGGGGATGCCCCGCCGGGCCTTTTTCGTGCGTCACAGCATGGCCAGGGCGCGCTTGCGGGTGGGCGGCGGGAAGATCGCGTCCAGCGCCGCCCGCTCCTCCGCCGTCAGCTCCATCGCGGCGGCGGCGGCGTTCTCCCGCAGGTGGGTGGCATCCGCGGCCTTGGGGATGGCGATCACCCCCTCCTTCGCCAGCAGCCAGGCCAGCGCCATCTGCGCCCGCGTGGCGCCGCGCGCCGCTGCCAGCCGGCCCAGCCCGACATGCGCGAGCAGCCGCCCGCCCTGCCCCACCGGGCTGTAGGCCATCACCGGCATGGCCCGCGCGCGGCAGAAGGGCAGCAGGTCCCATTCAGGGCCGCGGTGCTCCAGGTTCAGCAGCACCTGGTCGGCGGCGCAATCCGCCAGGGCCGGGCCCAGCTCCTCCAGGTCCGCCACGTCCAGGTTGCTGACGCCCCAGCGGGCGATCCGGCCGGCCTCGCGCAGCCGCTCCATCGCCTCCACCGTCTCCTCCAGCGGCACGCCGCCGCGCCAGTGCAGCAGGTAGAGGTCGAGGCGCTCCACGCCCAGGCGCTTCAGGCTGCGGGCGCAGGCCAGCGGCAGGCCGCGCCGGGTGGCGTTGTGCGGATACACCTTGGAGACGAGGAAGACCCGGTCCCGCATGCCGGCGATGGCCTCGCCCACCACGCGCTCGCTCTCGCCCTCGCCATACATCTCCGCGGTGTCGAGCAGCGACAGGCCGCGCTCGATTCCTTCCCGCAGGCTGGCGACCTCCTGCCGGCGGCGGGCGGGATCCTCGCCCATGCGCCAGGTGCCCTGCCCCAGCGCCGGGACCACCGTGCCATCCGCCAAGCGCACCTCGCGCATTCGCCCCTCCTGCATCCACCATGCTATCCTGGGCTGCATGGCAGGGCTGCGCATCATTCTTTTCACCATCGCATCGGCAGACTGGTTACGGGGGCAGGCCGTGGCGGAGGTCCCCGGCGCGTGGGGGGCACGTCGCGTCGCCGCCCGCACCGCATGCGCCCTGCCCCGCCGCGCCCGGCGAGGCTGCCCCGGCCTGCGCGCCCGGTTCGGATGAACACCCTGCTGGCGCGGATCGCCGCGGGGGACCGCGCGGCGCTGCATGACCTCTACCAGGCGCAGTCGGTGCGGCTGTTCGGCATCGCGATGGCCATCCTGCGCGACCGCGAGGCGGCGGCGGATGCGCTGCATGACGCCTTCGTGAAGGTCGCCCGCCGCGCCGCCACCTTCGACCCCGCGCGCGGCCCGGCGGAGGCCTGGCTGGGCGGCATCGTCCGCCATGCCGCGCTCGACCTCGCCCGCGCCCGTGGGCGGGAGGCGCCGGCCGATGCGCTGCCGGAGCTGGCGGAGGACCCCGCGCAGCTCGACGGGCTGGCCGCGGCGGAGGACGGGGCGCGGCTGCGCGCCTGCCTGGCGGCGCTGGAGGAGAAGAACCGCGCCGGCATCCTGCTGGCCTTCGTAGGCGGCCTGTCCCACCCGCAGGTGGCGGCGCGGCTGGAGGTGCCGCTGGGCACCGCCAAGGCCTGGATCCGGCGCGGGCTGCTGTCCCTGCGGGAGTGCCTGGCATGACGCCCGAGCAGCGCGAGGCCCTGGCCGGCGAATACGTGCTGGGCACGCTGGAGGCGCGCGAGGCCGCCGCCGTCGCCGCCGCCCTGGCGGAGGATGCGGAGCTTGCCGCGGCGGTGGCCGGCTGGGAGCGCCGCCTGGCGATCCTTCGGAATGCCGCGGAGCTCATCTCCGAGCGCCTCATGGAGTACGCGGGCGTCATGGCCTATGAGGTGGGCAAGA
>JBEQBS010000151.1:0-7367 GCA_041639675.1 Rubritepida sp.
CCGCGTCAGAGCGGCAGCAGCAGCGGCACCAGCAGCAGCGTCACCAGCATGCACAGGATGGTGAAGGGCACGCCCACCTTCACGAAGTCGCCGAAGGAGTAGCCGGCCGGGCCCACCACCAGCGTGTTCACCGGCGAGGAGACCGGCGTCATGAAGGCGCAGGAGGCCGCCAGCGCCACCGTCATGGCGAAGGGATAGGGCGAGAAGCCGAGGTCGTTCGCCACCGCGATCGCCACCGGGGCCATCAGCACCGCCGTGGCGGTGTTGGAGATGAACAGCCCCAGCGAGGCGGTGAGGATGAACAGCGTCATCAGCACCATGCGCGGGGAGGCGTTGCCGGCCACGCCCACCAAGAATTCCGCCGCCAGGTCCACGCCGCCGGTGCGCTGCAGCGCGATGGAGAAGGGCAGCATGCCCACGATCAGCAGCACCGTCTTCCAGGAGACGGCGCGGTAGGCGCTGTTCATGTCCACCACGCCGAACAGCCCCATCAGCAGGCAGCCGATCAGCGCCGCCTGGGCGTTGGGCACGATGCCCGAGACCATGAGGCCGATGGTCACGGCCAGCGCCAGCAGCGCATGCGGCGCGCGGTCCGGCACCGGCAGGGCATCGGCGGATTCCTGGGGCAGGTTCAGCAGCACCAGCTCGTCCTGGTGCGCCTTCATCTTCTCGATGTCGCTCCAGAAGCCGAAGAGGAGCATGGTGTCGCCCACCTTCAGCGGCGTCGTCAGCAGCGCGCCCGACAGCACGCGCGTGCCGCGGCGCAGGCCGATGGCGGTCAGCCCGTGCTCGGAGCGCAGGCGCGCCTGGAGGATGGTGTGGCCCACCAGGTCGGATTCGGAGGGCACCACCGCCTCCACCATGCCGATCACCTGGGTGCGGGAGGTGAAGTAGCGCCCGCCCGCGCCCAGCGGCATCGCCTCCAGCCCATAGGTGTTGGCGACGGGGCCGATGGTCTGGTCCTCGCCCTGGAGGTCCAGCAGCAGCACGTCGCCCGCCTCCAGCACCGTGGTGCCCGAGGGGCGGGCGATGTTGGTGCCGAAGCGGCGCGGGCGCTCGATGGCAAGGATGTTGATGCCCTGCTCGCGCAGGCCCAGCTCCGCCAGCGGGCGGCCGAGCAGGGAGGAATTGGCCAGCACCTTCGCGCGGTGCTCGCGGTCCGGCAGGTCGTAGGCGGCGATCCAGTCGCGCATGGACTTGCCGGCCCCGCCGGCGCCCGGCGTGCCCTTGGCGCCGCCCAGCAGGCGCCGGGCGAAGACCATGTAGCCGATGGCGAGGAACAGGAAGGCCAGGCCGAAGGGCGTGATGGTGAAGAAGCCGAAGCCTTCGTTGCCCGCCTGCTGCAGCGCGCTGTGCACCACCAGGTTCGGCGCCGTCGCCACCAGCGTCACCATGCCCGAGGACAGCGCGGCCATGGAAAGCGGCATCATCAGCTGGCGCGGCGAGGTGCCGGTGTTCTGGCAGATCCGCAGCACCACCGGGATGAAGATGGCCACCACCGCGGTGGAGGACAGCACCGCGCCCAGCGCGCCCACCACCAGCATCAGCAGCACGAGCATCTTGGTCTCGTTGTCGCCGCCGCGCTGGAACAGCCAGTCGCCGGCCATGCGGGCGATGCCGGTGCGCACCAGCCCGTCGCCGACCACGAAGAGGGCGGCGATGAGGATCACGGAAGGGTCGGCGAAGCCGGCCAGCGCCTCGTTCACGGTGATGACGCCGGTGAAGGGCAGCAGCACCATCATCAGCACCGCCACCGCATCCATGCGCGGCTTGTTGACGATGAACATCCCCACCGCCGCCACCAGCAGCGCAAGGACGATGAGGAGGTCGTAGTTCATCGTGTCAGATGCCCCAGGGCAGGCCGAGCATGTACCAGCCGACGAGGAACAGGGTCCAGACCACGCAGAGCACCGCCACGTAGGGCAGCATCAGCGCGATCACGGTGCCCACGCCCGCATCCTTCTGGTACTTGATGGCGAAGGTGACGATCATGGCGAAATAGGCGTTCAGCGGCGTGATGGCGTTCATCGGGCTGTCGCCGACGCGGTAGGCCGCCAGCACCGCCTCGGGCTCCATGCCCAGCTGCATCAGCAGCGGCACGAAGACCGGCGCGAAGATGGCCCACTTGGCGATGGCCGCGGTGATGATGAGGTCCAGCCCGAACACCGCCACCACGAAGCCCACCAGCAGCGCCACGGGCGGCAGGTTCATGGTCTTCAGCACGTCGGCCATCGAGACGGCGGCCAGCGTCGCCATGTTGGTGTAGTTGAAGTAGGCGATGAACTGGCTGATGACCAGCAGCAGCAGGATCAGGCCCGAAAGCCCGCCGATGCTCTTCTGCATGGCGCCGATGGCCTCGTTCGTCGTCTTCAGCGTGCCGGCGCCGCGGCCGTAGCAGATGCCGCAGACCGCGAAGATCAGCGCGATGGTGACGATCAGGCTGTTCATGAAGGGTGTGGCGCCGACCAGCGCGCCGGTTTCCGGGTGGCGCAGCGGCGCGCCGGGCGGCAAGGCCAGCAGCAGCACGAAGGCCAGCGAGCCCAGGAAGCCCCACAGCGCCAGGCGCAGCCCGCGCTGCTCGGCCTCGCTCATCGCGTTCTCGCCCGGCACCTCGTAGCCGCCGGTATAGGCGCCCAGGCGCGGCTCGATCACGCGCTCGGTGATGAGGGAGATCACGACCGTGAGCATCACCACCGAGCCGATGGAGAACCAGAGGTTCGCCGCCAGGTCTATGGTGAGCGAGGGGTTGACCATGCGGATGGCGTCGTTGGTGATCTCGGTCAGGATGCCGTCCACCGGCACGATCAGCACGTTGACCAGGAAGGCCGCCGCCACCGAGGCGAAACCCACGGCGAGGCCCGCCAGCGGGTGCCGCCCCACCGAGAGGTAGGCCGCCGCGGCGAGCGGGATCAGCACCAGGTAGCCCGCATCGGCGGCGATGGAGGAGACGATGCCGACGAAGCACAGGATGTAGGTCAGCGCCTTCGGCGGGGCCACGATCACCAGCTTGCGGATCAGCGCCTTCACCAGCCCCGCTTCCTCCGCCACGCCCACGCCCACCATGGCGATGATGATGACGCCCACCGCGTTGAAGCCCATGAAGTTGGCCACCACGGAGGTGTACATGAAGCGGATGCCCTCCACCGTCAGCAGCGAGCGCGCGGCCACCGTCGCGGGCTCGATGTCGCCGGTGGCGGGGTTGTAGGCCTGGAAGGAGACGGTGGCGCCCATCATCCCCAGCAGGGCCGAGAGGCCCATGATGAGCAGGATGAGGTAGACGAAGATCATCACCGGGTGGGGCACGCGGTTGCCCACGCGCTCCACCGCGTCGAGGATGCGCTGCATGCTCAGCCCCCCAGCGCGTCGAGGATGCGCACCCAGGAGCGGATGCCCTTCTGGAAGGAGCGCAGGTCGTACTTCTCGTTCGGGCTGTGGATGCGGTCATCCTCCAGCCCGAAGCCGGCCAGGATCACGTCCATGCCCAGGTGGCGCTTGAGGTCGCCCGTGACCGGGATGGAGCCGCCGCCGCCGATGAAGAAGGCATCCCGCCCCCATTCGGCCGAAAGCGCGGCGCGCGCCTTGCCGAAGGCGGGGTCGTTCACCGGGAAGCCGATGGCCTTGCCCGAACCGTGCTCCTTGAACTCCACCCGGCAATCCGCCGGCAGGCGCGCCTGCACGAATTCGCGGAAGTTGCGGCGGATGGCGTGCGGGTCCTGGTCGAAGACCAGGCGGAAGGAGATCTTCGCGCTCGCCATGGCGGGGATGACGGTCTTGAAGCCCTCGCCCTGGTAGCCGCCGCCCATGCCGTTGATCTCGGCGGTGGGGCGGGACCAGGTCTGCTCCAGCACGCTGCGGCCCGTCTCGCCCGCCGGGACGGACAGGCCGACGGCGCCGAGGAACTTCGCCTCGCTGAAGGGCAGGGCCTCCCATTGCGCCTTCAGCGCCTGGTCCAGCTCGGGCACGCCGTCGTAGAAGTGCGGGATGGTCACGCGGCCATCGGCGTCGTGCAGGTCGCTGAGGATGCGCGCCAGCACGCGGTTGGGGTTGGCGGCCGCGCTGCCGTAGAAGCCGCTGTGCAGGTCACGGTCGGCGGCGTGGATGACGATCTCCTCCCCGCACAGGCCGCGCAGCATGGTCTGGATCGCGGGGGTGTCGGCATCCCACATGTTGGTGTCGCAGATCAGGCCGATATCGGCCTTCAGCTCCTCCGCATGCGCCTTGAGGAAGCCGGGCAGGTTGACGCCGCCGCATTCCTCCTCGCCCTCCAGCAGCACGGTCAGGCCGATGGGCAGCTCGCCATGCGCCTGCTTCCAGGCGCGGCACGCCTCGACGAAGGTCATCAGCTGGCCCTTGTCGTCGGCGCTGCCGCGGCCGGTGATGACCGTGCGGCCCTCCAGCTCCTGCACCGAGGGGTCGAAGGGGTCGCGGTCCCACAGCTCCAGCGGGTCCACCGGCTGCACGTCGTAATGGCCGTAGAACAGGGCGGTGGGCTTGCCGGGCGCCGGCAGCTTGGCCAGCACGATCGGGTGGCCCGGCGTGTCGCAGACCTGCGCCTCGAAGCCGATGCTCCGCAGGTCGGCGGCGTGCCACTCGGCGCAGGCGCGCACCTCCGCGGCATAGGCGGGGTCGGTCGAGATGGACTTCAGGCGCAGCGTGGCGAAGAGCCGCTCCAGCGCCGCATCCATGTTGGCGTCGGCCTTGGCCAGCGCCGCGTCCACGCGCGAATCCATCGGGGTGTGTCCCATCCTCTGCTTCCCTCCCAGCGGGATTTGGCCGGGGACGCTACACCCGCGCCGGGCGCGCCGCATGCACTATCGGTGCCGCCGGTGTGCCCAGCGTCCGCGCTTCAGGGCGCGCGGCGCATGATCCAGGCCTCGCCGCTCAGCGCCTGCGCGCGGCCGTGCTCGAACAGCGCCTGCATGTAGGCGGGGTCGAAGGGCTCGCCGCGCGGGTGCTGGAAGCTCGGCGCGATGCGCGCCAGGCGGAAGCCAAGCCCGTCCCGGTGCGCCAGCAGCGAGATGCGGTTGATGTCGCCCAGCCCCGCGAAGTGCAGCAGCGTGGCGGCCGAGCGCCGGGCGATGCTGAACAGCCCCAGCCGCGTGCTGTCCGGGTCGGCCTCCAGCCGGCCGTTGCGGACCACGTGCACGGTGCGGGGCCGCCCCGCCCACCCGTCGAAGTCGGGCGGGTAGAGGAAGACCTGGGTGGCCGCCCCGCCATCCACGTGCATCTCCTGCCAGACGCGCCCGTCCCATTCCACCGGGATCATCACCGGCGGGAAGGCGCCGGGGATGGAGGCGGAGGCGAGCAGGATGCGGCGGAACAGCGCCAGCGCCAGCGGGTGCCCGGAATCGGCGATGGCGCCGATGTTCCACACCACCGGCCGCTGGAGGTCGAGGTTGGTGGTGCCGATCAGCAGCAGCCGCCCGCGCCGGTACTCGGCGGCGATGGCGGCCAGCATCGCCTCGTCCGCCTGGCGGGCGATGAGGCGGTAGAGCGGCGAGGTGTCGGCCAGCGCCTCGCCGAAGAGCAGCGCGATGGGCAGGCGGCGGAAGGCGATGAGGTCCGCCGGGCGCTGCTCGGTGAAGACCTCGCGCAGCCGCCCGTCATACTCCGAGCCCAGGAAGGCGAAGGGCGCGATCAGCGCGCCGGCGGAGATGCCGGTGACGACGTCGAATGCCGGCCGGTCGCCGCGCTCGGTCCAGCCCTGCATGAGCCCCGCCCCGAAGGCCCCGTTGTCCCCGCCGCCCGAGAGTGCGAGGAAATGCCCCTCGCCGCCCGGCGCGCGGCGCGAGGCGGCGAGCCGGGCCTCCGCCTGCATCGCCGCGACGTCGCCATCCGGCCAGAAGCGGCCATTGGCGATGCCGGTGACGGGCAGGGCGGGCACCACCTCCGCCGGGGGGGCGGGCAGGCGCACCAGCGCCGCGCAGCCCGGCAGCAGGAGGAGCAGGACGAGGAGGAGGCGGCGCATGGACCCCGCTTAGCCCATCATGCTGCGCCGCACATCCATTGCCTCAGAAGCGGGCAATGGCGCCGAACAGGAAGCGGTTGGCCTCGCCATGGCCCGGCCCCGCGAGGTCGCGCCGGGTGTAGAGGTATTCCAGCCCGACATCGAGCCAGCCCTGCGCCAGCACGCCGTTGCGCCATTCGGCGAAGGGCGACCAGATCAGGTTGGCGAAGCCCTGGTGCAGCTCTCGGTTCAGCGTGGAGCGCGTGGCGGCCGAGAAGCCGGCCACGTAGGAGGGGTAGTCGTTCTTCGCCCAGGAATAGGAGAAGTTGGAGCGCAGCGTGTCGGTCCAGAAGCGGCGATAGGCGATGGTGGCCGCGGTGGTGGGCAGGGCGTCCAGCCGCACCCCCTGCGCCGCACCGGGCAGGCCCAGGTTGGACACGGCATCCTGCCCGCCCGTGTTGCCGAAGAAGTAGCGCCCGATCCCCTCGCCGTAATGGGCCATCACCGCCAGCTCGTCGCCGCCGAAGGCGTCGGAGAGCACGCGCATCGGCATGCGGGCATGGGCGGCGAAGCCCCAGCCGGCGGCGGTCTTGCGCTGGTTCTCGCCGGGGATGCCCACATCCTCCGTCCGCAGGCTCAGCTGGCGCACCATGCCGCGCAGGCCGAGCTCCCAGCCGCTGTTGCGCCAGGTCAGGCGTCCGTGCAGGTCCGGCGCGGCGTTGAAGGCCGGGCTGGCGCCATTCCCCAGGTTGTTGCCCGGGTTGAAGGTGCCGACCCCGGTGACCACCGCCGTCTCCGGCGCCTCGATGGAGGCCTGCGCCGTCAGCCCCGGCGCGAGGCGCCCCGTCACGCGCAGCTGCGCCTGGCGGATGAAGGACTGGTTGAGGTTGGTGGCGTCAATCAGCGTCTCGAAGATGCCCTCGTTCCACAGGGAGTTCGCCTGGCCGGCCAGCACGGAGAAGCGCTCCGTCCCCAGCTCGGCCCAGGCCTGGCGCAGGCGGAACACGGCATTGGAGGAGGTGGGGGAGCCGCCGCCGAAATCGCCTTCCAGCCGCGTTTCCAGCTGGCCCCAGGAGGTGGCGGTGCGCGTGTCCACCCCGAAGCGGGAGAAGCGGCCGGTCATGCCGTAGTCGCCGCCCTGGCGGTCCGCCTGGGAGCCGCGCAGCGGGATCTGCGAGGGCGGGGGCGCATCGGTCTGGTTGCGCCCATTCGCGTCGGTCCAGGCGGTCAGCTTGGCGAAGCCATACAGGCGCACCTGGGTGTCGGTGCCCGGCACGCGGAAGGCGATGCCCGGCAGGTCGGAGCGCAGCGCGTCCTCATTGGCGAAGGGGCGGCCCATCGGCTCGGGCGGCTCCAGCCCGACGATGCCGGCGGGCGAGAGGGCGAGCTGCGCCTGCTGCGCCTCGCGCCGGGCGGCGCC
>JBEQBS010000152.1:0-7378 GCA_041639675.1 Rubritepida sp.
GAAGATGTCGATAACGAGTATATAATTGGCGTATACAGAAACCAAATGGTGAGATCTTTGTATATTGCCGAATTAAAAATATTTTTAACCATCAAAACCAAAGGATGACGAATATGATTTACAGAATTTTTGTAGAAAAGAAAGACATTCGTGAAATCGGGATTACCCAAAAAGAAGCTTTAGCTTGTATTCGAAAATTAGGCTATGGCTCTAAAGAATTGTTAAAAAACAAGCTCTAAATTTTAGTTTCCAAAAATATCCTTTAACTTCAAATTTAATTTAATCCAACTAGTATTTTTATGTTAAGCAGACAGCACAAACTTTTAGTAATGAAAATTGTCAGTCTGTTTTCTGTGGTAAGAGGCTACAACATTCCGATTATTGTTTTAGCACAGTATTTATCAGCTATTTTTATACTCGCTCCAGAAAAAAGAGCACTTACCATTTTACTAGATTTTAATCTTTTTATAATTGTAATTGCTTCTGGTTTAACCATTGCTTCTGGTTATATTATCAATAATTTTTACGACAGCAAGAAAGATTTAATCAATCGTCCCAACAAGTCCATGCTCGACCGACTGATAAGTCAGAAAACAAAGCTATACGTCTATTTTAGTTTAAATTTTATTGTTGTAGAATGGGAAAAGTGTTAATAGCTTGTGAAGAAAGCCAAGCGGCCGATGCTCTATCTGGGCGGTGGGTCGCGCAACGCCACGGCGGCGGCGACCGCGCTGGTCGAGCGCGGTTTTTGCGCCGTCACCAGCACCAATGGCCGCGCCGTGGTGCCGGAGGGCCATCCGCGATCCCTGGGCGCCTTCAACATGACGCCGCAGGCCCAGGCCATCTACGCGCGGTCCGACCTGATGATCGTCGTCGGCTCGCGGCTGCGCGGCAACGAGACGCGCAACAACGCCATGGCCCTGCCGCCGCTGGCGCAGGTGGATGCGGAGGGCACCCAGGCCGGCCGCAACTACCCGGTGGAGCTCTTCGTGCAGGGCGATGCGCGGCTGGCGCTGGGCGGGCTGCTGCGCCGCCTGCCGGCGCGGCTGGCCACCGATGCCGCCTTCCTGGACGCCATCGCGCCGGCGCGGGAGGCCAGCGAGGCGGCGCTGCGGCGCGTGCTCGGCCCCTATGCGACGATCGCGGAGGCGCTGGATGCCCGCGTCCACGCCCAGGCCCTGCCCTGGGTGCGCGACGTGACGATCGGCAACAGCACCTTCGGCAACCGCTTCGTGCGCATCGCCGCGCCGCATCTTGGCGTGCATGCGCTGGGCGGCGGCATCGGCCAGGGCATCGCCATGGGCATCGGCGCCGCGCTGGCGGCGCAGGGCAAGGCGGTGGTGCTGCTGGGCGATGGCGGCGCGCAGCTGATGATGGGCGAGCTGGCCTGCGCGGTGGAGATGGCCGCACCCGCCGTCTTCGTGCTGATGAACGACCGCGGCTATGGCGTCATCCGCAACATCCAGGACGCGCAATATGGCGGGCGGCACGCATACTCGAACATCCTGACGCCGGACTTCGCGCTGCTGTGCCAGGCGGTGGGCCTGCCGCATGCGCGGGTGCAGCGCGCGGAGGACTTCGCCGCCGCGCTGGATGCGGCGCTCGCCGCCGATGGCCCGCGCATGATCGAGGTGGACATGGTGGCCATCGGCCCCTTCGCGGAATCCTTCGCCGGCCCGCCCGCCGGTGCGGCCGGGAGCGTGCGGTGAAGCTGCGCCTGCGCCGCGTCACCTGGGAGGCGCCGGGCGTGGTGTCGCTCGACCTGGAGGACCCCGAGGGCGCGCCCCTGCCGCCTTTCGGCCCCGGCGCCCACCTGGACCTGCACCTGCCCGATGGCCAGGTGCGGCAATACTCCCTGTGCGGCGACCCCGCCGACACGCGGCGCTACCGCGTGGCGGTGCGCGAGGTGGAGGGCGGCCGCGTCTCGCGCGCCATCCACCGCGAATGGCGGCCGGGCGCGCTGGTGGAGGCCGGCATCCCGCGCAACGCCTTCCCCTTCGAGGACGCGCCGCGCTACCTCTTCGTCGCGGGCGGCATCGGCATCACGCCGCTGCTGCCGATGATGCGCGAGGCCACGCGCAAGGGCCGCCCCTGGACGCTGCTGTTCCTGGCGCGCCGCGAGGCCGAGGCGCCGCTGCTGGCCGAGGCGCGCGCCCTGGGCGGGGAGGTGCGCGTGCACGCCTCGCAGGAAGGCGGGCGCTTCGACGTGGCGCAGCTCGCCACGCCGCAGCCGGGCACGCTGCTGTATTGCTGCGGCCCGGAGGCGCTGATGCTGGCGGTGGAAGCCGCCACCGCCGCATGGCCGGAAGGCAGCGTGCGCTTCGAATGGTTCACGCCGCGTGCCCGCCCGGCGGATGAGGGCGCCGGTTCCTTCGAGGTGGTGCTGGCGCAGCGCGGCCTCACGCTGACGGTTTCGCCGGGAAAATCGGTGCTGGACGCGCTGGCCGAGGCCGGGGTGGATGTGCCGCGCTCCTGCGAGCAGGGCATCTGCGGCACCTGCGAATGCCGCGTGCTGGAGGGCGAGGTGGACCACCGCGACAGCATCCTTTCGGCGAAGGAAAAGGCGGCGATGGACGTGATGATGGCCTGCGTGTCGCGCGCGAAGTCGCCGCGGCTCGTGCTCGACCTGTGACGGAGGGACCGATGGACGCCTACAGCTTCCCCTACCTGAACCCCAACCAGTCGCGCACGCGCGCGCCCACCGAATGGGAGCTGGCGCTGGCCGACGCCATGGAGGCCGCCTTTTCCCGCGGCGCCTGGGAGCTGCCGGCGCTGGTGGAGGCGCTGAACGCCTCCCGCGTGCGGCCGCAGACCGGCGGCACCTGGACCGAGGACAACTTTTCCGCGCTGATGCGCGAGCTGGGAGCCTGATGCGATGAGCGCCGCGACCATGACCCGCCCCGCCGCCGTGACGGACCAGGAGGTGCAGGGGATGCTGGCCACCGGCCTGCGCAACCGCTGGTGGCCGCTGCTGCCCTCGCGCTTCGTGGTTGCCGGCGGCAAGCCCGTGGGGCTGACGCGCCTGGGCGAGACGGTGATGCTGTGGCGCGACGTGGCGGGCACGGCGCATGTGCAGCTGGACCGCTGCCCGCACCGCGCCGTGCGGCTGTCGCGCGGGCAGAATGAGGGCGACCGCGTGCGCTGCGCCTATCACGGCGTGGAGGTCGGCCCGGATGGCACGGTGCTGGCGGTGCCCGGCCAGCCCGGCTGCCCGCTGGAAGGCAAGAAGGCGGTGCGGACCTTCCCCGCGAAGGAGGTGGCGGGCGTGATCTTCGCCTGGTTCGGCGACGCGCTACATGAGGCGCCGGCCCCCTTCGAGCCTCCGGTGGAGCTGGTGGGCGAGGAGTATTCCCACTTCGTCTGCTATGCCGACTGGAACGCCTCCTGGCGCTACGTGCTCGACAACCTGATGGACCCGATGCACGGCGCCTACCTGCACGCCAACAGCCACAGCATGTTCCAGGGCGAGACGCACGCCACCTTCAGCACGCGCGACACCGAGACCGGCTTCTTCTTCGAGAAGGACGGCCAGCGCGACGTGAACTTCGACTGGTCGGAGATCGTGGACCAGGGCGCGCTCTACGTGCGGCTGGAGATCCCCTATCCCAAGTCCGGCGGGCCGGGCGGCAATTTCGGCATCGTCGCCATGACGACGCCGATTGACGAGACCAACAGCGCCAACTTCTTCTGGCGCATCCGCAAGGTCTCCGGCTGGCAGCGCGACGCCTGGCGCTTCCTCTACAAGGCGAAGCTGGAGCCGCGCCACTGGCACGTGCTGGAGCAGGACCGCGTGATGCTGGATGGCTGCGGCCTGGGGCTGGAGAAGCACGAGATGCTCTACCAGCATGATGCGGGCCTGATCCGCCTGCGCCGGTACCTCGCGAAGGAGGCGCGCGGGCAGCTCATGGCGCTGCGCGAGGCGGGCAAGGCGTGAGCGCGCGCGGGGTTGGCGGGGCGGCCGCGCGCCTGGCAACGGGGCGGCGCATCCTCCTCGCCGCGCTCGCCGCGCCCGCCGTCGCGCGGGCGCAGGTGCCGGCGCGACCCATCACCCTGGTGGCGCCCTTCACCCCGGGCGGGCCGGTGGACGTGCTGGCGCGGCTGCTGGCGCAAGGGTTGCAGGCCCAGACCGGCCAGCCGGCCACGGTGGACAACCGCACCGGCGGCGCGGGCAACATCGGCATTGACGCCGTGCGCCGCGCCACGCCGGATGGCACGACGCTGCTGGTGATCCCGGCCGGCAACCTCACCATCAACCCCACCATCATGCGCAACCTGTCCTGGGAGCTGGAGCGCGACCTGGCGCCGGTGACGATGCTGGCCACCGCACCCAACGTGGTGTGCTGCGCGCCCGGCTTCGCGGCGCGCGACGTGGCGGGGCTGGTGGCGCTGGCGAAGGCGCGGCCGGGCGCCGTCACCTATGGCTCGCCCGGCGTCGGCTCGCAGCTGCACCTGGCGATGGAGCTGCTGGCGAGCAAGGCGGGGGTGGAGTTCACCCATGTGCCCTATCGCGGCACCACGCAGGCGCTGAGCGACCTGCTGGGCGGGCAGGTGCAGCTGCTGGCCTCCAACCTGCCGGTGGCGCTGGAACCCGTGCGCCAGGGGCAGATGCGGGCGCTGGCGATGACCACGGCGCAGCGCAGCGCCTTCCTGCCGGATGTGCCCACCCTGGCGGAATCCGGCTTCGCGGGGATGGATGTCACCTCCTGGTACGGGCTGCTGGCGCCGCGCGCCACGCCGCCCGCGGTGGTGGCGGCGCTGCACGAGGCCTGCGAAGCCATCCTGCGCGAGCCGGCGACGGCGGAGCGCGTGCGCGCCCAGGCGCTGGACGTGGTCTGCGAGCCGCCCGCCGCCTTCGCCGCGCGGCTGCGGCGCGAAACCGCCGAATGGGCCCAGGTCATCCGCGACCGCAACATCGCCACGAACTGAGGGGACACGCACCATGGCCTATACGGGGATCGAGCAGGTGACCTTCGGCGTGGAGGACATGGACGCCGCCCGCCGCTTCTGCGCCGATTGGGGCCTGCGCGCCGTCAGCGACGCGCCGGACCGCCACGAATGGGCGACCCAGGATGACGGCCGCGTGGTGGTGATGGCCAAGGACGACCCGCGCCTGCCGCCCGCCATCGAGGCCGGCAACACGGTGCGCGAGGTGGTCTGGGGCGTGGCGGACGAGGCCGCGCTGCGCGAGGCCGTGGCGCGCACCGGCGCCGATGCGGATGCGCGGCTGGTGGACCCCAACGGGCTGGCGCTGCGCCTCGCGGTGAGCAGGCGCCGCACGGTGGTGGCGCAGCCCACCCCGGTGAACGCGCCGGGCAACCCCGCGCGGATTGACCGCCGCTCGCCCGTGCACACGCGGGTGGAGCCGATCAAGATCGGCCATGTGGTGCTCTTCGCCGCGGATTTCGCGGCGATGCGGGAATTCTACGTGGAGCGCTTCGGGCTGGTGGTGTCCGACGAGTATCCGGGCCATGGCGTCTTCCTGCGCTCCGCCCCGCGGGGCGAGCACCATCACCAGTTCATCCTCAACCGCCCCGGCCGGCCCGGCGTGAACCACGTCGCCTTCACCCTGGCCGACATCCACGAGGTGATCGGCGGCGGCATCGCCATGGCGCAGAAGGGATGGGAGACGGAGATCGGCCCGGGCCGCCACCCGATCTCCTCGGCCTATTTCTGGTACTTCCACAACCCGCTGGGCGCGCCGGTGGAATACTACGCCGATGACGACTACTGCACCGAGGCCTGGGAGGCGCGGGAATGGAAGCGCGCGCCGGAGCTCTTCGCCGAATGGGCGGTGGCGGGCGGGATTGACGGCACCACCCGCCGCCAGAAGCCCATGGAGGACCGCAGCGGCCGCGGCCATGCGTGACGCCACGCTGCGCCGGCTGGTGGCGGCGGAGGCGCATCGCCGCCGCACCGGCCGCTGGCCGCACACCATGCATTCCCTGGGCACGGGGGAATCCTTCGCGCTCGCCACCCACGGCGCCACGCTGCGCGACGAGGAGACGGGCGCGCTGCTGACGGAAACCGCATCGGGCGCCACGGTGAACCCCGGCGGCGCGGTGGCGCTGGCGATGGAGGGCGACATCTGGTTCCGCGGGCAGGTGGCCGCCACCGGCGAGCGCTTCACCGGCCGCGCCGGCGGCGGCTCCTCCGTGACGCTGTATGACGAGGCCGGCGGCTTCTTCCAGTACGCGGTTGCAGGCTGATCCGGACGGCGGCGCGCATCCGCGCGCCCGGCCCGCAAGGCGGGCCGCCGGCACCGGCCATGCGGTGGTGGCCTGCATGACGCGGCCGCTTGCGCGCCGCCCGCAACCTCTCTACCCCCGGCGGCGGCGAGTCCCGCGTGGAGGGTTGCGTGCCCCGTGCCTTGATCACCGGCGTCACCGGCCAGGATGGCGCCTACCTGTCCCGCCTGCTGCTGGGCAAGGGCTACGAGGTGTGGGGCGTGCAGCGCCGCTCCTCCTCCGGCGAGGTGACGGACGGGCGGCTGCGCTGGCTGGGCATCGCGGGGCAGGTGACGCTGCTGGACGGCAACCTGCTCGACCTGTCGGGCCTCATCCGCATCGTGCAGCAGGTGCGGCCGGACGAGGTGTACAACCTCGCGGCGCAGAGCTTCGTCAAGACCTCCTGGGACCAGCCGGTCCTCACCGGCCAGGTGACGGGGCTGGGCGCGGTGAACATGCTGGAGGCGGTGCGCATCGCCGCCCCCGGCGCGCGCTTCTACCAGGCCAGCAGCAGCGAGATGTTCGGGATGGCGCCCACCCCGGTGCAGGACGAATCCACGCCCTTCCACCCGCGCTCCCCCTATGCCGCCGCCAAGCTCTACGCCCACTGGATGACGGTGAACCACCGCGAAAGCTTCGGCCTGCATGCCAGCAGCGGCATCCTGTTCAACCACGAGAGCCCGCTGCGCGGCATCGAGTTCGTCACCCGCAAGGTGACGGACGGCGTGGCGCGCATCAGGCTGGGCCTGGCCAGCACCCTGCCCATGGGCAACATGGACGCGCGGCGCGACTGGGGCCACGCCGCGGACTACGTGGAGGCGATGTGGCTGATGCTCCGGCAGGAGCAGCCGGACGACTACGTGATCGCCACCGGGCGCACCACCACCGTGCGGGAGATGGCGCGCATCGCCTTCGCCCATGCGGGCCTGGACCACGAGGCGCACATCGTCGAGGATCCCCGCTTCATGCGCCCGGCCGAGGTGGACGTGCTGCAGGGCGACGCCGCCAAGGCCCGCGCGCGGCTGGGCTGGGCGCCGCGCATCGGGCTGGAGGAGATGCTGGCCGAGATGGTGGAGGCCGACCTGGCGCGCCACCGCGCGCGGATGTGATGCGCGCGGCGCCAGGGGCGGGCGCGGGGGAACGGCCCGCCGGGC
>JBEQBS010000153.1:0-7344 GCA_041639675.1 Rubritepida sp.
GGGGCATCCGCCGCCGCCTTCGCCCGCCGCGAATACCCCTGGCTGGCGGTGACGCTGGTCGAGCCGAAGACGCGCTTCGTCACCTGCCCCTACGGCAACCTGGTGCTGGCCGGGCTGCGGCAGATCGGCGAGATCAGCCATGGCTATGACGGCCTGCGCGCCAGGGGCGTGCGCGTGATCCACCAATGGGCGGCGGGCATTGACCCCGTGGCGCGCAGCGTACGCCTCTCGGGCGGGGAAACCCTGCCTTATGACCGGCTGATCCTGTCCCCCGGCATCGCCCTGCGCTGGAACGCGCTGGAGGGCTATGACGAGGCCGCATCCGAGGCGATGCCCCATGCCTGGGTGCCCGGCGACGGCGCCCAGACCCTGCTGCTGCGCCGCCAGCTGGAGGCGATGCCCGATGGCGGCACCGTCGGCCTCGCCATCCCCGGCAACCCCTTCCGCTGCCCGCCCGGCCCCTATGAGCGCATCAGCATGATCGCGGCCTACCTGAAGCGCCACAAGCCGCGCGCGAAGATCCTGGCGCTGGACGCCAAGGACGCCTTCAGCAAGCAGGGCCTGTTCCAGGATGGCTGGAACGCGCTGTATCCCGGCATGATCGAGTGGGTGCCCGCCAACCGCGACGGCCGGGTGACGCGGGTGGACGTGCGGGAAAAGGTGCTGGAAACCGAGTTCGGCACCCGGCACCGGGTGGACGTGGCGAACGTCATCCCGCCGCAATCCGCCGCGCGCATCGCCGTGGATGCGGGGCTGACCGATGCCTCGGGGTGGGTGCCGGTGAACCCCGTCACCTTCGAGAGCCGCGCCGCGCCGGGCATCCATGTGGTGGGCGACGCCAACATCCCCGGGCCGATGCCCAAGTCGGGCTACGTGGCCAACAGCACGGCCAAGCAGGCGGTGGCCAGCGCCGCGGCCTCGCTGCGCGGGGAGCGCCCGCCCGAGGCCCTGTACTTCAACACCTGCTATTCCCATGTGGGCGAGGAATACGGCATCTCCATCGTCGGCGTGTTCCGCCCCAATGCCGAGGGCACGGCGATCGTGGAGGTGGCGGGCAGCGGCGGCGTCTCCCCGCGCGGCGACCTGCCGGAGCAGCGCCGGCTGGAAGCCCTGCACGCCGATGCCTGGTACGGGAGCATCACGGAGGACATGTTCGGATGAAGCGCCGCGCCCTCTTCACCCTCCTCATGCTACCCGCCGTCGCGGCGGCCCAGCCGGATGCGCTGGAGGCGGCGATCCGCGAGCAGGTGGGCGACGGGCGCATGGAGGAGGGCGGCATCGTGCTGCGGGCGCCGGCGGTGGCGGAGAACGGCGGCCAGGTGCCGGTGACGGTGCTGGTGGACAGCCCGCAGACGGCGGCCGAGCACGTCACCGCCATCCACCTCTTCGCCACGCGCAACCCGACGCCGGGCATCGCCTCCTTCCGCCTCTCGCCCCTGCTGGCGCGGGCGGAGGTGCAGACGCGCATCCGCCTGGCGGAGGAGCAGCGCATCGTCGCCGTGGCGCAGCTCAGCGACGGGCGGCTGCGGCGCGCGGTGGCCGAGGTGCGGGTGACGACCGGCGGGTGCCTGTCGTGAACGCGCCGCGCATCCGCGCCCCGCGCACGGCGCGCCCCGGCGAGGTGGTGGAGATCCGCACCCTGCTGGAGCACCCGATGGAAACCGGCCTGCGCCACGAGGGCGCCCGCGCCGTGCCGCGCGACATGCTGCGCACGCTGCTGGTGCGGGTGAATGGCGAGGTCGCGCTCCAGGCCGAGTTCCGCAACGGCAGCGCCGCCAACCCCTTCCACGTCTTCTTCCTGCGCATGGAGCGCACGAGCGAGCTGGACTTCACCTGGACCGACGAAAGTGGGCGCAGCGCGCGCGCCACGCACCGGATCGCCGTCGCGTAGCGCGCCGCAGGCGCGCGAAGCCACCTGGCCGTAGCGCGCCGCAGGCGTGCGAAGCCCGCAGGCCGCAGCGCGCCGCGGGCGTGCGATGCCGTCAGCGCCCGATGGGCTCCAGCAGCGCGGGCGACATGGCGGCGGGGCTGGTGATGCCCATCAGCCCCATGTCGGTGTGGATCTCCGCCATCAGCAGGGCGATGGCCTTCTCCACCCCCGGCTGGCCGAAGACGCCCGCGGCATGCAGCATCGGCCGGCCGACGAAGGTGAAGCGCGCCCCCAGCGCCAGGGCCTTCAGCACGTCGGTGCCGCGCCGGATGCCGCCATCCAGCATCACCACCACGCGGTCGCCCACCGCCTCGGCGATGCGCGGCAGCACGCGCAGCGGGCTGGCCGTGCCGTCGAGCTGGCGGCCGCCATGGTTGGAGACGATGACGCCATCCGCCCCCTCATCGGCTGCGCGCACGGCGTCGTCGGGATGCATCACGCCCTTCACCAGCAGGCGCCCGGCCCAGCGGCGGCGGATCAGCGCCAGGTGCTCCCAGTTCAGGTGGTCGCGCGCGGTGAAGTCCCGCAGGACGTTCCTGGCCAGGATGGGCGCGCCGCGCTCGGCGAAGCTGTTCTCGAAATGCGGCATGCCGTGCGCGCGCAGGGTGCGCAGCCAGGTGCCCAGCAGCCAGCGCGGGCGGATGGCGCCATCCCAGGCCAGGCGCAGCGAGGGGCGCAGCGGGGTGGAGAAGCCGTTGCGGACGTTGTTCTCGCGGTTGGGCAGCACGGCGGTGTCCACCGTGAGGATCAGCGTGCCGAAGCCGGCCGCCGCCACCCGGTCCACCAGCCCCTCCACCCGGCGGGAATCGCCGGGCAGGTAGGCCTGGAACCAGGCATCGGGGTTGGCGGCGATCACCTCCTCCATGCGGATCAGCGAGGAGCCGGACAGCACGTAGGGGATGTTGGCGGCGCGCGCGGCGGCGGCGAGCGCGATGTCGCCCCGCCAGGCCACCAGCGCGGCCATGCCCATGGGCGCGATGCCGAAGGGCGCCGCCCAGTCCCTGCCCCACAGCGCCACGGATTGCGTGCGGGCCGAGACATCGGCCAGCACGCGGGGCGCGAAGGCCCATTCGGTGAAGGCGCGGGCATTGTCGGCCAGGGAGGCATTGCGCTCCGTGGCGCCGGCGACATAGCCGAAGACCGGGCGGGGCAGGTGGCGGCGGGACAGGGGCTCGAAATCGTCCAGGCAGAGGACGCGTGACAGGCTGGGCATGGCGGGAAGGATAGGCGCCACCGGGGCCGAGGGCCAGGGGAGGGATCCGGGCCGGTCCCATCCGCAAAGAGACGGTATGGTAATGAAACTGAAAGTTGTGGCAATAGCGTCGCGGATCACATATCCAACGGGATGTGGATGCATAACCGCGCACACCACGCCAGAACGGGCGGAAAAAGAGACGATGACGGGAATTGAGCTGAAGGCGGTCCTGGTGGAACTCCGGATGACGCAGGCCGAGTTCTGCCGCCTTGTCGGCTGCCAGCCGCCGACCATGAGCCGCTACGTGCGGGGCAGCCTGCCGGTGCCGCCGCCCCTGGCGGCGCTCGCCGACGTGCTGCGCTCGGTGCACCAGCGCGGCCATGACGCCGCGCGCCTGCTGCGGGAGGCGCGCGGCGCCCAGCCCGCGCTCAATGCAGCGTGAAGACGCCGTTGGCGTAGCGCAGCTCGGCCGGCTGGCGCAGGGCGGAGGAGGCGACGCGCACCGAATGGAGCGCGCCCTCGATCTCGCGCTGCCAGAAGCCCAGGAAATCCGACAGGTTGGGGAAGGTGGGCGCCAGGTCCTCCTTCTGCCAGACGAAGCTTTGCAGCAGGCTCGGGTGGTCGGGCAGGCGGTACAGGATCTCGGCGGTGGTCAGGCGCCGGGCGGGGTGGCGGATCAGGGGAAGCAGGGCGTCCAGCACGGGTGAGACCTCCTTTCCATGGGTCTTGCTGCAACGCGAAGCCTGCCATGCGCGCTGCGCGGGTCGCCACAGATTTCGTGTGATTTCAAGGCGTTGGCACTCGCATCCGGCGAGTGCTGCTTCCGACCTTGACTCGCGGGACGGCTTCCCCTAGATCGCTGGCACTCCTCGCCGGCGAGTGCCAACAGGCGCCGTCCCGGGGAGGTTCAGTGACCCTGTGCCCGGCACTTCGGGCAATGCCAGGAGAGAACCGCCATGAAGTTCCGCCCCCTGCACGACCGCGTGCTCGTCCGCCGCATCACGGCCGAGGAGAAGACCGCGGGCGGCATCATCATCCCCGACACCGCCAAGGAGAAGCCGCAGGAGGGCGAGGTCATCGCCGTCGGCTCCGGCACGGTGAACGACAAGGGCGAGCTGCGCGCGCTGGACGTGAAGGCGGGCGACCGCATCCTGTTCGGCAAGTGGTCCGGCACCGAGGTCAAGGTCAACGGCGAGGAGCTGCTCATCATGAAGGAGAGCGACGTGATGGGCATCATCGAGGCCCCCGCCGCCACCGCCAAGGCCGCCTGAGCCACACCCCCTTCCAGACACAGATTCGGAGATAGAGACACATGGCTGCCAAGGACGTGAAGTTCGGCGCCTCCGCCCGCGAGCGCATGATTCGCGGCGTGGACATCCTGGCCGACGCGGTCAAGGTCACGCTCGGCCCCAAGGGCCGCAACGTCGTGATTGACAAGAGCTTCGGCGCGCCGCGGATCACCAAGGACGGCGTGACCGTCGCCAAGGAGATCGAGCTGGCCGACAAGTTCGAGAACATGGGCGCGCAGATGGTGCGCGAGGTGGCCTCGAAGACCAACGACCTGGCCGGTGACGGCACCACCACCGCCACCGTGCTGGCCCAGGCCATCGTCCGCGAGGGCGCCAAGGCCGTCGCCGCCGGCATGAACCCGATGGACCTCAAGCGCGGCGTGGACAAGGCCGTGGCCGCCGTCGTGGCCGAGCTGGAGAGCAAGACCAAGAAGATCACCACCTCCGCCGAGGTGGCGCAGGTCGGCACGCTCTCCGCGAACGGCGAGGCCGAGATCGGCAAGATGATCGCCGAGGCGATGGAGAAGGTCGGCAACGAGGGCGTCATCACGGTCGAGGAAGCCAAGAGCATCCAGACCGAGCTCGACGTCGTCGAGGGCATGCAGTTCGACCGCGGCTACGTCTCCCCGTATTTCATCACGAATGCGGAGAAGATGATCGCGGAGATGGATCAGCCCTACATCCTGATCTTCGAGAAGAAGCTCTCCCAGCTCCAGCCCATGCTGCCGCTGCTGGAGGCCGTGGTGCAGTCCGGCCGCCCGCTGGTCATCATCGCCGAGGACGTGGAGGGCGAGGCCCTGGCGACCCTGGTGGTCAACAAGCTGCGCGGCGGCCTGAAGATCGCCGCCGTGAAGGCCCCGGGCTTCGGTGACCGCCGCAAGGCGATGCTGGAGGACATCGCCATCCTGACGGGTGGGCAGATGATCTCCGAGGATCTCGGCATCAAGCTCGAGAACGTGACGCTTCCGATGCTCGGCAAGGCCAAGACCGTGCGCATCGAGAAGGAGAACACCACGATCGTGGACGGCGCCGGCGAGAAGTCGGAGATCCAGGGCCGCTGCGAGCAGATCAAGGCGCAGATCGAGGAGACCACCTCGGACTACGACCGCGAGAAGCTGCAGGAGCGCCTGGCGAAGCTGGCCGGCGGCGTGGCCGTCATCCGCGTCGGCGGCTCGACCGAGGTCGAGGTGAAGGAGCGCAAGGACCGCGTGGACGACGCGCTGCACGCCACCCGCGCCGCGGTGCAGGAAGGCATCGTGCCGGGCGGCGGCGTCGCCCTGCTGCGCGCCTCCGAGAACCTGTCCTCGCTGAAGGGCGAGAACAACGACGAGCAGGTCGGCATCGAGATCGTCCGCAAGGCGATCCAGGCGCCGGTCAAGCAGATCGCCGCGAATGCCGGCAAGGACGGCGCCGTGGTCGCGGGCGAGGTGCTGCGCACCGCCACCTGGGAGTTCGGCTACGACGCCCAGAAGGACGAGTACAAGGACCTGGTGGCCGCCGGCATCATTGACCCGACCAAGGTCGTGCGCACGGCGCTGCAGGATGCGGCCTCCGTCGCCTCCCTGCTCATCACCACCGAGGCGATGGTCGCCGAGCGCCCCGAGAAGAAGGCGGCCCCGGCCGGTGCCGGCGGCGGCATGGGCGGCATGGGCGACATGGACTTCTGATCCCCCGCAAAGGGACCGGAATTACGGGGGGCGGCCTGCAAGGGCCGCCCCCTTTTTCATGCATTTCGCATGGCACGACATTTGCATCCCCGGCATCCGACGCCGCTTCACGGGGTTTTAAGGGTCATGCCGCATCATCTCCCCATGTCGCTGGGGCACCGCATCTCCGAGCAATGGCGCCACATGCCCGGCCGGCTGGCCCGGCTGTGGCGCCCGCAGGCGCGGCCCCTGCGCGCCGGGCGCCCGCTGGTCTCCTTCACCTTCGACGACGTGCCGCGCTCCGCCGTCACGGTCGGTGCGCGCGGCCTGGCGGAACGCGGGTGGCGCGGCACCTTCTTCCTTGCCGGCGGGCTGGAAGGCCGCCGCCATGACGGCCAGGCGATGTTCACCCGCGAGGATCTGCACGAGCTGGCCGAGGGCGGGCAGGAGATCGGCTGCCACACCCACAGCCACGCCCGCCTGCCCGAGCTGCCGGCGGGCGCCATCGAGGACGAGATCAGCCGCAACCGGGATTGGCTGGGCGAGGCGCTGGGCACCGCCCCGGCGCCGGCCTTCGCCTATCCCTATGGCGCCGCCTGCCCGCGCTCCAAGACCGTGGTGGCGCGGCGCTTCCCGCTGGCGCGCGGCATCGCCGGCGGGGTGAATGCGGGCTGGACGGATTTCGGCCAGCTCAAGGTGTTCCAGCTCGAACGCCGGACCTTCTCGCTGGAGGGGATGCGCCGCGCCATCGCCGAGGCCAAGGCGCGCGACGGCTGGCTGGTCTTCTTCGGCCACGACCTCCAGCCCACGCCCACCCCCTATGGCGAGACGCCGGAGAGCTTCGCCCGCACGCTGGATGCGGTGGCGGAAGCCGGGATCGAGGTGCTGCCGCTCACCGAGGCCGCAGCGGCGGCGCGGCGCTGAGGCGCTCCAGCAGCGCACGCATCTGCGCCACCTCGCGCTCCTGGTCGCGGATGATGGATTCCGCCAGGGCGCGCACCTCGGGGTCGCGGCCGTGCTCCAGCACCACGCGGGCCATGGCGATGGCGCCCTGGTGGTGCGGGATCATGCCGGCCAGGAAGTCGCGGTCGGCATCGCCGGTGAAGCGGATGGCCATGTCGCGGTGCATGCGCTCATTGGCGGCCTGGAAGGCGCGGGTGCTGGCAGTGCCGCCGGTTGCGGGCGCGCCGTGATGCGCGTGCTGGGCCAGGGCGGCGCCGGCCAGCCCCGCCCGCGCCAGGGCGGCGAGGAGATCGGCAGCGCGTCGGGTCGGGAACGAGGGGC
>JBEQBS010000154.1:0-7285 GCA_041639675.1 Rubritepida sp.
CGATCTAGCAGCAGCACGCGGCCCGCCTCCTCCCGCAGCAGGCCGCGGGCGGAAAGGCCGGCCAGCACGGCGGCGCGCAGGCGGGCTTCCTCGCGCGCCAGCAGCAGCAGGGCGCCGCGGCTGTCGGGCGCTTCCGCCAGCAGGGGCAGCGCCAGGTCCAGCGCGGGGTCGCCGGTGGGTGCGGCGGATTCGCGCAGCAGGCGGTGGCGGTCGGTGTCCACCCGCCCGGCCAGGGCCAGCTCCATCACCGCCGCGCCCGCCAGGGCCAGCCCCGCCGCCAGCCCCTGCCGGCCCAGCGGGCGCCCGGCCTCGTCGAGCGTGAGGAGGACCACCTCCTCGGGCAGCGACAGCGTCATTCGGCGATGGCTGCCGACCAGGGCGACATGACATCGGTGATGCCCACCCGCGTGCCCCCCTGCTGGAGGATGAGGTTCGGGCAGGCGAAGTTCACCGGCATCACCGCATGCTCGACCACCTCCACCGGCGCATCCGCCGCCAGGGCGGCGATCACCGCGTCGCCCAGGCGCATGTCGGCGGTGACGCCCTCGGGGCCGGATACATCCAGGCGCGGCAGGTGGGCGGCGGCCTCGGGATCCATGCCGAAATCCAGCACATAGGCCAGCATCTGCACCACGCTGGCCATGATGCGCCGCCCGCCCGAGGCGCCGCCGGCCAGGATCGGGTCGCC
This sequence comes from Rubritepida sp., assembly GCA_041639675.1. Taxonomy (GTDB): domain Bacteria; phylum Pseudomonadota; class Alphaproteobacteria; order Acetobacterales; family Acetobacteraceae; genus Roseococcus. The sequence continues at coordinate 689 of JBEQBS010000154.1, forward strand.
CTCATGGTCCAGCGCGATCACCGGGCACATGTTGCACAGCGGGCGCTTGTTCGGCGCGATGGCGTTGGGCGTGCCCGGCTGCGGGTCGAACCACATGACGCCGTTGTTCATCAGCACGCCCGTGCCCGGCAGCACCAGCCGCGACCCCATGGAGGAGAGCAGCGTGGTGGTCATCGCCACCATCATGCCGTCGCGGTCGGCCACCGTCAGGTGGGTGGTGCAGGAATCCGCACCCTGCGGCTCGGCGTCGCCCAGCCCGGCGAGGCGCTCGGCATAGCCCTCGCGCAGGGCTCGGGCCAGGTGGGCATACCAGGCGGCATCGGGCGCGCCGCCGAAGGGGCCGGCCTCCAGCCTCGCCAGGACGGAGCGCAGGGTGGGCGCGGCGGTGAGGCCATTGGCCAGCATCAGGCGGCGGCCGCGATAGGCGACCTCCATGGCCGGGACGAAGCGCGCCCGGCAGTCGCGCAGGTCCTCCTCCGCAACGAAGCCCTCCATCGCCGCCATGTCGGCCGCCAGGGCGCGGGCCACGTCGCCCTCGTAGAAGTCGCGCAGGCCGGCATGGGCCAGGCGCTCCAGCGTGTCGGCCAGCCTGCCCAGGCGGAAGAAGCCGGGCTTGCCCTGGTAGGGCGCGACGGGCGGCAGGCCATTGGGCAGGTAGATGCGCGCCGATTCCTCGTAGAGCCGCAGCACGGCGGCGCTGTTGGCGACCTTGAGCGTGGTGAACCAGTCCGCGGCCAGGCCCCGCTTCGCCAGGGCGATGGCCGGGGCCAGCACATCGGCGATGGGCAGCCGGCCGAAGCGTTCGTGCAGCAGGGCGTAGCCCGCCACGGCGGAGGGGATCAGCGCCGATTTCGGGCCGTGGATGTTCACGTCCCCCACGACTTCCGGCCAGGCGAAGAGGTCCTGCTTCATCCGCCCCGTCAGCGGATAGGCCGAGGGGTCCAGGCCGCGCGGCGCCACCGGGCCGAAATCCAGCGTCTCGCAGGCATGGCCGGGCCTCATCACCTGCGCGAAGCCGATGCCGCCCAGGCCGCTGTTCCAGGGCTCCACGGCGGCCAGCGCGAAGGCCGCCGCCACCGCCGCATCCGCCGCCGTGCCGCCCTGGCGCAGCATCTGCGCGCCCGCCTCCGCCGCCTCCTTCGCCTGGGAGGCGACGATGCCCTTCTCGCTTCTCGCGGCGGGCTTGCGGAGCTGCCAATGCTGGGTGGCGAAGGAATGCATGCGGTGGCGTCCTGTCCGGTGTCGCGGCGCATGCTCCCCCCGGGCAGCCCCTTCCGCAAGCGGGCGATACCGCCTAAACGCGCGGCAATCTTCGCCGCCTGGGAGTGTCCGATGAGCCTGCATGTCGCCGCCGAGCTGAAGCGCTTCATCGAGGAGGAGGCCCTGCCGGGCACGGGCATCGAGGCCGCGGCGCTGTGGAGCGGGCTGGAGGCCATCCTGCGCGACCTCGCCCCGCGCAACGCCGCCCTGCTGGCCAAGCGCGACCGCCTCCAGGCGCAGATTGACGAGTGGCACCACGCCAACCCCGCGAGGCCGGTGGACGTGGCGGAGTACACGGAGTTCCTGCGCGAGATCGGCTACCTGGTCGAGGAGCCGGCCGACTTCCAGGTGACGACGGCGAACACCGACCCCGAATTCGGCTCCGTGGCCGGGCCGCAGCTGGTCGTGCCCGTCTCCAACGCGCGCTACGCGCTGAACGCGGCGAATGCGCGCTGGGGCAGCCTGTACGACGCGCTGTATGGCACCGACGCCATCCCGGAGACGGATGGCGCCACCCGCGCCGGCCCCTACAACCCCGCCCGCGGCGCGCGCGTCATCGCCTTCGCCCGCCAAGTGCTGGACCAGGCGGCGCCGCTGGCCGGCGCCGGCCATGCCGAGGCGCTGAAATACGCGGTGAAGGATGGCGCGCTGTCCGTCACGCTCCAGGGCGGCGGCAGCGTCGGGCTGAAGGACCCGGCGCGCCTCGTCGGCTTCTCCGGCGAGGCGGCCTCGCCCTCCGCCCTGCTGTTCCGCAGCAACGGGCTGCACCTGGAGCTGGTGATCAACCGCGAGCACCCCATCGGCAAGGACGACCCCGCCGGCGTGGCCGACCTGGTGATGGAGGCCGCGCTCTCCACCATCCAGGATTGCGAGGACAGCGTCGCCGCGGTGGATGCCGCCGACAAGGTTCTGGTCTACCGCAACTGGCTGGGACTGATGAAGGGCGACCTCTCGGCCGACTTCCCCAAGGGCGGCAAGACCGTGACGCGCGCCCTGAACCCCGACCGCTCCTGGACCACGCCGGATGGCGCCGGCACCATCACCCTGCCCGGGCGCTCCGTCATGCTGGTGCGCAATGTCGGCCACCACATGCTGACCGATTGCGTGACGCTGGACGGCGCCGAGGTGCCGGAAACCTTCCTGGACTGCCTGTTCACCTCGCTGATCGCGCTGCATGACCTGCGCGGCAAGCGGCTGAACTCGCGCGCCGGCAGCGTCTACATCGTCAAGCCCAAGCTGCACGGGCCGGAGGAGGTGGCGCTGGCCAACGACCTGTTCGGCCGCGTCGAGGACCTGCTGGGCATGGCGCGCGACACGCTGAAGATGGGCATCATGGACGAGGAGCGGCGCACCACCGTCAACCTCAAGGCCTGCATCAAGGAAGCGGCGTCGCGCGTCGCCTTCATCAACACCGGCTTCCTGGACCGCACGGGCGACGAGATCCACACCTCCATGGAAGCGGGCGCCATGATCCGCAAGAACGACATGAAGGGCACCGCCTGGATCAGGGCCTATGAGGAGTGGAACGTGGATATCGGCCTCGCCTGCGGCCTGCGCGGGCGGGCGCAGATCGGCAAGGGCATGTGGGCCATGCCCGACGCCATGGCGGCGATGATCGAGCAGAAGGTGGCGCACCCGAAGGCGGGCGCGAACACCGCCTGGGTCCCCTCCCCCACCGGCGCGGTGCTGCATGCGCTGCACTACCACCAGGTGGACGTGAAGGCGGTGCAGGAGGCCATCGCCGCCGGCGGCCGGCGCGCGAGGCTGGAGGACCTGCTCACGGTTCCCGTCGCCACCGCCACCAACTGGGCGCCCGAGGCCATCCAGCAGGAGCTGGACAACAACGCCCAGGGCATCCTGGGCTACGTGGTGCGCTGGGTGGACCAGGGGGTGGGCTGCTCCAAGGTGCCCGACATCAACGATGTGGGGCTGATGGAGGACCGGGCGACGCTGCGCATCTCCGCCCAGCACATCGCCAACTGGCTGCGGCATGGCATCGTGAGCCAGGAGCAGGTGATGGCGACCATGCAGCGCATGGCGGCGAAGGTGGACGCGCAGAATGCCGGCGACGCCGCCTATGCGCCGATGGCGCCGGGCTTCGACGGCGTGGCCTTCCGCGCCGCCTGCGCGCTGGTGCTGGAAGGGGCGGCGCAGCCCAATGGCTACACGGAGTTCCTGCTGACGCGCTACCGGCGGGAGGCGAAGGCGGCGTGAGCCGCCCTCAGAACCGGAAGCTCAGGTTGATCGAGCCGAAGTTCTGCATGCCGCCGCGCTGGCCGAAGAACTCCTCCGAGCGCCAGACCTGGGTGTAGGAGAGCCGCACCCCGCGCCAGGTCATCGCCGCGCCCGCCGTCAGGTCCATCACCAGCGGCCGCGCATCCACCCCGCGCCGCGCGCCCACCCCGGCGAGCGTGATGTCATGCGCCACGCCGCGCGCCTCGGCCCCGCCGAAGACGTACCAGCCCAGCGCGTCGCGCGGCCGGTCCTCCGGCGGCTGGAAGAAGGCGGAGCCGGCGAGCGAGGGGCGGATGCGCGGCGGTCCGAAATCCCCCGCCAGCCCTTGCCCGAAGCGCAGGATGCCGCCCGCCGCGCCATAGATGTTGAGGTTGCCGAGCGAGACGGTAAGGCTGGGCACCGCCTCCACCTCCAGCCCGTTCCACTCCGCCACCGGCAGGCGCCACTTGCGGTCCAGCACCAGGGCCCCGACCGCACGGTTGGGCAGCTGGGAGGACCAGCCCTGCGCCTTGCGCACGCCGATCAGCGCGTGCCAGTTGTTCTGCACCTGCTCGCCGCCCGCCATCGGCCCCAGCACGCCGGCCTGGATCTCGACGGTCGAGAGGCTGGAAGCGGTGACGCGGTGCAGGGAGAAGGAGCCCAGCAGCAGCCCGGCATAGGGCCGGTCCCGCGCGTCGGGCACGGCGGCGCGGATGTCCTGCGGGGTGAAGATGGCGTGGTTGAGCGAGGCGCCCCAGCGCAGCGCGCCCGGCCCCTGGAGCACGTCCAGCTGCCGGTCCAGCCAGGCCAGCGGCCGCGGCAGGTCCGCGCTGGCCGAGCCGAGCGCGAGCAGCAGCCCGTTGGAGTAGTAGCGGTCCGTGCCGCCGCCGAAGACGTCGTTTTCCACGCCCAGGGACAGGGTGGCGCGGGTGTCGGGCCGTGGCGCCTGCTGCGCCAGGGCGGGGGAGGCGAGCAGGGCGAGGGCGAGGGCGAGGTGGCGCATGCGCCTCCAATCAGGCACGAGGCCCGATCGTTGCGCAATCATCCATCCTTGCGGGCGGCCCAGAACATCAGCCACTTGGCCGGCCAGACCCAGAGGATGCCGGCGGCGATGAAATAGACCAGCTGCACCACCCAATGCTGCCGCAGCACGGCATCGGCCAGCACCATCGCCACGGCAATGTATGCGAAGAAACCAAGGAGGCCGATCAGGGAAGCCAGGGGCACGCGCGACATGCGCAACAGATGGCGATGCCTTCACATCTTGCCAAGCCCGGAATGCTGCTGGACGCGACTTCGCCGCCGGGCCTATCGTGCCCCGCAACCGCCCTTCCCGCCACAGCGAGACCCCGTGACCGAAGACGAGCTCAAGTCGCATATCCGCGGCATCCCGGATTTCCCCAAGCCGGGCATCCTGTTCTACGACATCTCGACCCTGCTGCGGAACGGCCCGGCCTGGAAGCAGGCCAGCGCGCAGCTGGCCGCGCGCGTCGCCGCCCACCGGCCGCAGGTGCTGGCCGGCATCGAGAGCCGCGGCTTCCTGCTGGCCGCGCCCCTGGCGCTGGAGCTCGGCCTGGGCTTCGTCATGCTGCGCAAGCCGCGCAAGCTGCCGGGTGCGACCATCGGCCTGGACTACGCGCTGGAATACGGCACCGACCGCATCGAGATGCAGGCCGATGCCGTGCAGCCCGGCCAGCGGGTGGTGCTGCTGGACGACCTGCTGGCCACCGGCGGCACCATGAAGGCCGGGGTCGAGCTGCTGCGTTCCGCCGGCGCCGAGGTGCCGGCCGCGGCGGTGATGATCGAGCTGTCCTTCCTCAATGGCCGACAACGCCTGGACCTGCCGGTCGAGGCGCTGCTGACCTACGCCTCCTGAGGTGGCCGCCATGCCCGTCTCCACCCTTCCCGCCCCGCGCGTGCTGCGCGACGGCGGCGGCAACGCGCTGCTGGAGGGTGGGGAGGGCGCCGTCGCCGCCGCGGGGCTGGGCGGCGTGCTGGCCCTGGCGATCGCCGCCGCGCCCACCGGCATCGCCATCGCCGACCCCGCCCTGCCGGATTGCCCGCTGGTCTTCGTCAACCCGGCCTTCACCCGCATCACCGGCTACGCGCCCGAGGAGGTGCTGGGCCGCAACTGCCGCTTCCTTCAGGGCCCGGGCACCGAGCGCGAGCCGCTGCGCCTGCTGCGCCAGGCCATCGCCGCCGGCGAGGCCGCGACGGTGGAGATCACCAACCACCGCAAGGACGGCAAGCGCTTCGTGAACGAGCTGCGCATGTCCCCCGTGCGCGCCGCCGATGGCCGGCTGCTGGCCTTCATCGGCGTGCAGCACGACGTCACCGCACGCCGCCGCGCCGAGAAGGAGGCGCTGCGCGCGCGCAAGGCGGCCGAGAAGGCGAGCCAGGAAAAGAGCGACTTCCTCGCCTTCGTCTCCCACGAGGTCCGCACGCCGCTGCATGGCGTGATGGGCACGCTGTCCCTGCTGCTCGACACCCCGCTGGACGCCGAGCAGCGCGCCTATGCCGAGACGGCGCGCGCCTGCGGCGCCACCCTGCTGCGCACGGTGAACGAGCTGCTGGACCTCAGCCGCATCGAGGCCGGCAAGCTGGCCCTGCACCCCGAGCCCTTCGCCCTGGCCGATGTCGTCGCCTCCATCCTCGACCTGCTGGCGCCCGCCGCGGCCGAGAAGGGGCTGGAGATCGGCGCCTCGCTCGACCACCTGCTGCCGGCGCGGCTGGCGGGCGATGCCCAGCGCATCCGCCAGGTGCTGATGAACCTCGCCGACAACGCGGTGAAGTTCACCCATCGCGGCTCCGTCGAGATCCGCGTCGCCGCCCTGCCGGACGGGCATGTGGGCTTCGCCGTCACCGACACCGGCATCGGCATCGCGCCCCGGCTGCGCGCCTCCCTCTTCACCCGCTTCGCCCAGGCCGAGCCCTCGGGCGAGCAGGCGGGCTCCGGCCTGGGGCTGGCCATCTGCAAGAAGCTGGTGGCGCTGATGGGCGGGCAGATCGCGGTGGACAGCACGCCCGGCCGCGGCTCCACCTTCTTCTTCGACCTGCCGCTGGAGGCGGTGCCGGGCAGCGGCGCCCCGCCCGCGCGGCTGGCCCCCGCGCCGGCCGCGCAGC
>JBEQBS010000155.1:0-7283 GCA_041639675.1 Rubritepida sp.
ACCGGCAAGCCGCCCATGGTCGCCCTCATCGCCGTGGCACGCAAGCTCCTCACCATCCTCAACGCCATCATCCGGGACAAGCAACCATGGCACGCACCCGCCGCTTGACGACCAACACAGTCGCTCAGGCGCCGGGCGGCCGCATCCGGGCCCCATCGAAATCGCGCAGCGATTTGCGATGGGAACCCGTCCGCGGCCTTGGCTTCGCCGCGCCACCGGCGCGCTGGCGGGAGGGGGTCATGGGCGGCGGGCCGCGCCGTGCGCGGCCGGGCTCTGGAACGGGTGCCTTCGGGCGCCCGTTTTCGTTTCGGGCGCATGCCTTGCCGGATGGCTCCCCAACGGGTAGGCATCCCGGCGCATCTGGCAAAGCAGCACGCAAGGACGCGCAATGGCCCGCAAGAAGATCGCCCTCATCGGCGCCGGCAACATCGGCGGCACCCTCGCCCACCTGATCGGCCTGAAGGAGCTGGGCGACGTCGTGATGTTCGACGTCTTCGGCGGCGTCGCGGCCGGCAAGGCGCTGGACATCATGCAGTCCTCCCCGGTGGACGGCTTCGACAGTGCCATGTCCGGCGGCAGCGACTACAGCGCCATCGCGGGGGCCGATGTCATCATCGTCACCGCCGGCTTCCCGCGCATGCCCGGCATGAGCCGCGACGACCTGCTGACCAAGAATGCCGGCGTGATGGGCCAGGTGGCCGAGGGCATCAAGCAGTATGCCCCCAACGCCTTCGTCATCTGCATCACCAACCCGCTGGACGTGATGGTCTGGGCGCTCCAGCAGAAGTCCGGCCTGCCGCCGCACATGGTGGTGGGCATGGCCGGCGTGCTGGACAGCGCGCGCTTCCGCCTGTTCCTGGCCCACGAGTTCAACGTGAGCGTGGAGGACGTGACCGCCTTCGTGCTGGGCGGCCATGGCGACACCATGGTGCCGCTGACGCGCTACTCCACCGTCGCCGGCATCCCGGTGCCGGACCTGGTGAAGATGGGCTGGACCACGCAGGAGAAGATTGACGCCATCGTGCACCGCACGGCGAATGGCGGCGGCGAGATCGTGAAGCTGCTGGAGAAGGGCTCCGCCTTCTACGCGCCGGCCGCGAGCGCGGTGCAGATGGCCGAGGCGTATCTCAAGGACAAGAAGCGCGTCCTGCCCTGCGCCGTGATGCTGAACGGCGAATACGGGCTGAAGGATTTCTACGTCGGCGTGCCGGTGGTGATCGGCGCCGGCGGCGTGGAGCGCATCGTCGAGGTGGAGTTCCTGCCCGAGGAGAAGGCCGCCTTCGACAAGTCCTGCGACGCGGTGAAGAAGCTGGTCGAGGACTTCAAGGCGCTGGGCGTCTGAGCATCATCCGGGCCGGGGCATCGCCCCGGCCCTTTCTGCATCGAGAGGAAGGCACAACCGGATGAACATCCACGAATACCAGGGCAAGGAGCTGCTGCGCCGCTACGGCGTCGCCGTGCTCGAAGGCCATGTCGCCTGGAACGCCGAGGAGGCCGAGGCCGCGGCGAAGAAGCTGCCCGGCCCGATCTTCGTCGTGAAGTCGCAGATCCATGCCGGCGGCCGCGGCGCCGGCCGCTTCACCAACGACCCGAACGGAAAGGGCGGCGTGCGCCTGGCGAAGTCGCCGGAGGAGGCCAAGGCCGCCGCCGCGGCGATGATCGGCTCCACCCTGGTGACCAAGCAGACCGGGCCCGAGGGCAAGGTCGTGTCCCGCGTCTATGTCGAGGCCGGCTGCGACATCAAGCGGGAGCTGTATCTCTCCCTGCTGCTGGACCGCGAGACCTCGCGCGTCGTCATCATGGCCTCCACCGAGGGCGGCATGGAGATCGAGGAGGTCGCCGAGCACCAGCCGGAGAAGATCCTCAAGGTCCATGTGGACCCGGCCACCGGCATCAGCGGCTGGCACGGCCGCAAGCTGGCCTTCGCCCTGGGGCTGGAGGGCAAGCAGGTCGCGCACTTCACGAAGTTCGTGGAGGCGATGTACCGCGCCTATGTCGAGCTGGATTGCGCCATCGTCGAGATCAACCCGCTGGTCGTCACCGGCGCGGGCCAGATCGTGGCGCTGGATGCCAAGGTGTCCTTCGACGACAACGCCCTGTTCCGCCACAAGGACCTCGAGGCGCTGCGCGACGACAGCGAGATGGACCCCAAGGAGCTGGATGCCGTCAACCACGAGCTGAACTACGTGGCGCTGGACGGCGAGATCGGCTGCATGGTGAACGGCGCCGGCCTGGCCATGGCCACCATGGACATCATCAAGCTCTACGGCTCCTCCCCGGCCAACTTCCTGGACGTGGGCGGCACGGCGGATGCGGCGCGGGTGACGGAGGCCTTCCGCATCATCACCAGCGACGCCAACGTGAAGGCCATCCTGGTCAACATCTTCGGCGGCATCGCCAAGTGCGACATGATCGCCACCGGCATCGTGCAGGCCAGCAAGAACCTGGACCTCAAGGTGCCGCTGGTGGTGCGGCTGGAGGGCACGAACGTCGAGCTGGGCAAGAAGATCCTGGCCGAGAGCGGGCTGACCATCATCGCCGCCGACAACCTGGCCGACGCCGCCCAGAAGGCCGTCGCCGCCGTCAAGAAGGCTGCCTGACCCATGGCGATCCTCGTTGACCAGAACACGCGGGTGATGACCCAGGGCTTCACCGGCGCCCAGGGCACCTTCCACGCCAGCCAGGGCATCGCCTATGGCTCGAACTACGTGGGCGGCGTCACGCCCGGCAAGGGCGGCACCCGGCACCCGACGCTGGACCTGCCGGTGTTCAACACCGTGGCCGAATGCCGCGCGGCCACCGGCGCCGACGCCTCCGTCATCTACGTGCCCGCCGCCTTCGCGGCTGACGGCATCATGGAGGCGATTGACGCCGAGGTGCCGCTCATCATCTGCATCACGGAAGGGATTCCCGTGCTGGACATGGTGAAGGTGAAGCGCGCGCTCGCCGGCTCGAAGTCCATCCTGGTCGGGCCGAACTGCCCGGGCGTCATCACGCCCGATGCCTGCAAGATCGGCATCATGCCCGGCCACATCCACCGCCGCGGCTCGGTGGGCATCGTGTCGCGCTCCGGCACGCTGACCTATGAGGCGGTGGCGCAGACCACCGCCGCCGGGCTGGGCCAGTCAACCTGCGTGGGCATCGGCGGCGACCCGGTGAAGGGCATGGACTTCATTGACGTGCTGGAGCTGTTCCTGAAGGACGAGGAGACGAAGTCCCTCATCATGATCGGCGAGATCGGCGGGCAGTCGGAAATCCTCGCCGCCGAGTTCCTGGCGAAGGAGAATTTCGGCCCCGGCAAGCCGAACAAGCCGGTGGTGGGCTTCATCGCCGGCGCCACCGCCCCGCCTGGCCGCCGCATGGGCCATGCCGGCGCCGTCATCAGCGGCGGCAAGGACACGGCGGAGGCGAAGATGGACGCCATGCGCGCCGCCGGCGTGCATGTGGCGGACAGCCCGGCCTCGCTGGGCTCGACGATGGTGAAGGCGCTGGGCGGCTAATCCCGCCCGCGCGCCGTATGCCAGAGGCGGAGGATGCGGACGCGATCCTCCAGCACCTGGTAGATGATGATGAAAGGCCGGGGCGCGACCAGTTCGCGCGTCCCGGTGACCAGGCCGGGCCTGCCGCGGTTCGGGAATTCCCCCAGGCTGTCGCCGGCGACGACCAGCTCCTCCACCACCCGCAGCGCCGCGGCCGGGCTTTCGGCCGACAGGTGCGCGGCGATGGCGCGGCGGTCCGCCAGGGACCGCGCGCTCCAGACGACCCTCACAAGCCTGTCTTCGCCCGGATGAGCGCCCGCAGCCGTTCCGCCTCCGCCAGCAGCTCGGCCCGCACCACCTCATGCGGCACGTCCGGCTCGTCGCTCTCACGCGCCTCCCGCACCGCCGCCTCCAGCAGGCGGCGCTCGGCCTCGTCCAGGTCCAGCGGGGGCAGGGGCGGGGGGGTAGTGTCCGGCATGGCGCCAGCATAACGCGCGGTCCGCCCCCCGGTCATGCCCGTTTTCCGTGCGGGGAGGGGGTGCCCCGGCGCATGAACGGCGCTATGAAGGCGCCGCCCGCCCCCGGCCAGGCCGGGGCGCGGCCCCTGCTGCATGAGAAGGACCGGCCGCCGAGACGCGCGCCGGGAGGGACGAATGGCCGGAGTGGACATCCTCGCAAGCGCGATGAACGGCGCCAACGCCGCCTTCCTCGCCGACCTCTACGCCCGCTGGGTCGAGAACCCGGGCAGCGTGGACCCCTCCTTCGCCGAGCTCTTCGCCGCCCTGAACGACGATGCCCGCGCCGTGCTGACCGACGCCATGGGCGCCTCCTGGGCCCCGCGCCCGCGCGGCGGCTTCGCCCCGGCCGAGGAGGCCAGGCCGGCCCCGAAGAAGGGCGAGGCCCGCGCCACCGACCCCGAGGCCGTGCGCAAGGCGGCGCTGGATTCCATCCGCGCGCTGATGCTCATCCGCTCCTACCGCGTGCGCGGCCACCTGGAGGCGCGGCTGGACCCGCTGGGCCTGCAGGTGCCGCCCGCGCATCCCGAGCTGTCGCCGGCCTTCTGGGGCTTCGAGGAGAAGGACCTCGACCGCCGCATCTTCATTGACAACGTGCTGGGGCTGGAGACCGCCACGGTGCGCGAGATCGTGGAGCGGCTGCGCGCCACCTATTGCGGCCCGATCGGCGTCGAGTTCATGCACATCCAGGACCCGGCGCAGAAGAGCTGGATCCAGCAGCGCGTGGAGGGCGCGCCCTGGACGCGCGCCTTCGACGCCGCGGCCAAGCGCCAGATCCTCCAGGAGCTGACCGAGGCGGAGAGCTGGGAAAGCTTCTGCGCCAAGAAGTATGTCGGCACCAAGCGCTTCGGGCTGGAGGGCGGCGAAAGCACCATCCCCGCCGTGCAGGCCGTGATCGCCGCCGCCGCCGCCCAGGGCTGCGGCGAGATCGCCATCGGCATGGCGCATCGCGGCCGGCTGAACATGCTGGTGAACGTGGTGAAGAAGCCCTACGTGCAGGTCTTCTCCGAGTTCCGGGGCACCTCCTTCAAGCCCGACGACGTGCAGGGCTCGGGCGACGTGAAGTACCACCTGGGCACCAGCACCGACATCGAGGTTTCGGGCCGGCAGGTGCACCTCTCGCTCCAGCCCAACCCCTCGCACCTGGAGGCGGTGGACCCGGTGGTGGCGGGCAAGGTGCGCGCGCGGCAGGACAAGGCGGGCGACGTGAAGGAGCGCCGCTCCGTCATGGGCATCCTGCTGCATGGCGACGCCGCCTTCGCCGGCCAGGGCGTGGTCTATGAGACGATGGCGATGAGCCAGCTGGTGGGCTACCGCACCGGCGGCACGGTGCACATCGTCACCAACAACCAGATCGGCTTCACCACCGTGCCGGCCCATGCCTATTCGGGCCTTTACTGCACGGACATCGCCAAGGCGGTGCAGGCCCCCATCATCCACGTCAATGGCGACGAGCCGGAGGCGGTGGTGTGGTGCGCCCGGCTGGTGGCCGAGTTCCGCATGCAGTTCGGCGCCGACGTGGTGCTGGACATCGTCTGCTACCGCCGCCACGGCCACAATGAGAGCGACGAGCCCGCCTTCACCCAGCCGGTGATGTACAACCGCATCCGGCAGATGAAGACCACGCGCACCCTCTATGCCGAGCGCCTGGCCGCCGAGGGCAGCGTCCCGGCCGAGGAGGCCGCGCGCATCCAGGACAGCTTCAACGGCGTGCTGGAGGAGGCCTTCCAGGCCGCCAACGCCTTCAAGCCCAACAAGGCCGACTGGCTGGAAGGCCACTGGGCCGGCCTCCAGGCCAAGGTGGGCGAGGGCGAGCAGGATCACGCCACGGCGGTGGAGACCGACGTGCTGCGCGAGGTGGGCGCGGCCATCAGCCGCGTGCCGGCGGAGTTCGGCGCCAATTCCAAGATCACCCGGCAGATGGAGGCCAAGAAGCAGGCCATCGAATCCGGCGAGGGCATTGACTGGGCGACCGGCGAGGCGCTGGCCTTCGGCACGCTGCTGCTGGAAGGCCACCGCGTGCGGCTGTCGGGCGAGGACGTGCAGCGCGGCACCTTCTCCCACCGCCACGCCGTGCTGGTGGACCAGTCCACCCAGGCCGAGTTCACGCCGCTGAACCACATCCGCCCCGACCAGCCGGCGAGGTTCGAGGCCTTCAACTCCCTGCTCTCCGAATTCGGCGTGCTGGGCTTCGACTACGGCTATTCCCTGGCCGACCCGAATACGCTGGTGCTGTGGGAGGGCCAGTTCGGCGACTTCGCGAACGGGGCGCAGGTCATCATTGACCAGTTCATCGCCTCGGCCGAAACCAAGTGGCTGCGCATGTCGGGGCTGGTGATGCTGCTGCCGCACGGCTTCGAGGGGCAGGGGCCGGAGCATTCCTCCGCGCGGCTGGAGCGCTACCTGCAATTGTGTGCCGAGCGCAACATGCGGGTGTGCAACTTCACCACGCCGGCCAACTACTTCCATGCGCTGCGCCGCCAGCTGAAGGCCAACTACCGCAAGCCGCTGGTGGTGATGACGCCCAAGTCGCTGCTGCGGCACAAGCTGGCGGTGTCCAGCCTCGCCGAGTTCGGCCCGGGCAGCGGCTTCCGCCACGTGATCCCCGAGGTGGATGCGCTGGTGCCCGATGCCCAGGTGCGGCGCGTCGTGCTGTGCACCGGCAAGGTCTATTACGACCTGCTGGCCGAGCGGCGCGAGAAGGGCGTGAACGACGTGGCGATCGTGCGGCTGGAGCAGCTCTATCCCTTCCCGGTGAAGTCGCTGCCGCCGGTGCTGGCGCGCTACCCGAATGCCGAGGTGGTGTGGTGCCAGGAGGAGCCCGAGAACATGGGCGCCTGGACCTTCCTGGACCGCCGGATCGAGAAGGTGCTGCGCGCCCTGGGCGGCAAGGCGCAGCGCCCCGTCTATGTGGGCCGCGAGGAGGCGGCGAGCCCCGCCACCGGGCTGGCCAAGGTGCACGCGGCCGAGCAGGACGCGCTGGTGAAGCAGGCCCTCGGGCTGTAAGAACGAACCAAGACTGGACGAGACACGATGGCGACCGAAATCCTGGTGCCCACCCTGGGCGAGAGCGTCAGCAGCGCCACCGTGGCCCGCTGGCTGAAGAAGGCCGGCGAGGCGGTGAAGGCCGATGAGCCGCTGGTGGAGCTGGAAACCGACAAGGTCACGGTCGAGGTCAATGCCCCCACCGCCGGCGTGATCGAGGCCATCGCCGTGGGGGAGGGCGCGGAGGTCGAGCCCGGCGCCATCCTGGGCGTGATCGCCGCCGGGGCCGGCGCCGCCGCCGCCC
>JBEQBS010000156.1:0-7279 GCA_041639675.1 Rubritepida sp.
GGCGGCATCCACCGCGCCCTCGGCCCGCAGCACCAGGCGCGGGGCGGCCGCGGCCAGGGCGAAGCTGAAGGGGCCGCCGCCCGCGCCGCCGCCATCCAGCGCCGCCTCGCCCAGCCCCAGCCCGCCCAGCAGCTCCAGCCGCTCGTCGAACCAGTAGCGCAGGGCGAAGTCGGCGCTGCCGGCGCCCTGGGCCAGCAGCGGGGCGCTCAGCGTCAGGTGGCTGGCGGCGGCGTTGCCGGGGGTCAGCTCCGCCTCGATGCCCACCTCGAAGCCGCCGGTGACGCCGAAGAGGCTGGCCAGCCATTCCGGGATCTCCGTCACCTCGCCGGTGCCGCGCAGGGCGAAGCCGCCCTGCGCGCCCTCGTGCTGGAGGAACGCCGCCTCGCCCCTGGTGCGCAGGTTCGCCCCCAGCAGGTCGAAGTCGAGGCGTAGGGTGTCCATGCTGCCGGCGAGCGTGCCGAAGCGGGAATCGAAGGCGATGTCGGTGGTGACGCCGAGCATCCGCATGAGGCCGGAGACGTCGGTGAAGGTCGCGGCGCCTCGCAGCCCATGCCCGGCCGCGTCCAGCCCGGACGTGAACTCCAGCATCGGCGCCTCGCCGCCCAGGGTGAAGTCGGCGATGAGCGAAAGGCCGGGGTCAGCTTCGAGGGTGGTGACGTCCGCCTCGATGGACAGCAGGGACAGGCCGGCGAATCCGGTGGCCTTTGGCGCCTGGCCGAAGCGGTCATCCGCCTCCCAGGCGAAGCTGGCCCCGGTGCCGACGCGCAGCGCGGCATCCATCGCCACGTCGAAATCGGCGCCGACCTGCACCCGCTGGCGGCCGATCTGGACACCGATCTCGGCGTTGATCGCCAGCAGCGTCGGGTCGCTGAACATGGGGAAGACCACGATGTCGTCCAGCAGCAGCGCCTGGCCGGCGCCGGGGGTGCCGACCTCCAGCCGCGCGGGGCCGGTGCCCAGCAGCGTGCTGCTGGCGCCTGCCCCGCCGCTGCCGGCATACAGGTAGCCATCGGCGCCCGTCTCCACCGCCAGCAGCGAGCCGACGCCCAGAACGTCGCGCAGCGCCAGCCCGCCGGAGAGGCGCCATTCGCCCGAGGCTTCGTCCCAGCGGGCGGTGGCGCCGGAGAGGTCGGCGCGGAACAGGTCCAGCAGGTCGAGGTCCTGGGCATCCTCCAGCGCCCAGGCGGCGGGGCCGATGATGGCGTTGTCGGCGCCCAGCAGGCCGGCGCGGCGGTCCTCCACCCGCGCCTCCACCACCACGCCGCCCAGCGCTGCCGGCAGCTCGGCCAGGAAGCCGAAGACGACGCCGCGGTCATCCAGCATCATGTCGGTGAGGGTGAGGTCGGCGGCGCCCAGCGCCAGCGGCACCTCCAGCGTGAAGAAGGCGGCGGGGAGATACACCGCGTCGAAGGGCACCGACGCCTCGTCGGAGACCAGCACCGCATTGCCGATGCCCTCGCCCGACAGCACGTCCACCACCTCGTAGCGGCCGGGCGCGATGGAGACGCGCCGGGCGTCGAGGTCGAGCAGGAAGGGGGTGAGGGAGTTCAGCCCCGCCAGCCCCGCCTGGTGGAAGACGGTGAAGCGGCCATCGGTGATCAGCTCGCCCGGCGTGTCGGTGGCGGCGAAGCTGCCCGGGCCAGGCCTGTCGGGGGCGAAGACCAGCGGCGTGGTGTCGAGGTTGGTGATGACGGTGGCGAGCTGGAAGAAGGCGTTGAAGTCAATGTAGGTGACGTCGGCGGTCACGCGCAGGAAGCGCGGCCCCCCCGGCCCCAGCACCCCGGAGGCGGTGGCCAGGCCGGTGGTCAGGCCCGTATTCGCCAGCAGCGCGGTGGGGATGAAGCTGGTGCCGTCCCATGTCCCCTGCTCGACGAAGGCGGCATCCTCGATGCCATCCGGGTCGCGGGCGTCCAGGAACAGATGGACCAGGATGCTGCCGGTCCAGCCCGAGACATCAATGATGCGGGTGACGGAAAGCAGGCCGGAGTCGCGCAGGGCAAGCGTCTGGAACATCGGTTGGTTTTCCCGTGCCACCCCACGGGAAACGTTAACCGATCACAAACATTGCGGAAAGCCGGAATGTTCCGGCCGGCATCATTTCCGCCGCAGCAGCCGCCGCAGCCAGCCCAGCACGCCCTCGCCGCGCGTCACGCTCGCCTGGTGGCTCACATGCGGGCGGCGCGAGGGCGGCGGCAGGGCGCTCGCCACGGAATGCCGCCGCTCGTCGCCGGCGGCGATGAGGCGCAGCTCCAGCAGCAGCACCTGGGCCACGGAATCCGGCGGCTGCTGCTCCAGCAGGCGCTGGGCGGTCGCCTCGGCGTCGTCGGGCATGCCGGCGCGGCGCAGGCTGTCCACCACGCGCACCGTCTGCTCGGCGTCCAGCGGCGGGCCGGAGCGCCAGAGCGCCACCGCCTCCCGCCGCCACAGCCGCGCCAGCTCGGGCTTGTTCAGGTCGTCGGCCACCCAGGCGGCGTGCAGCGTGGCCTCGGCGGCCGCGTGCAAGGCACCCGTTTCCTCCAGCACCAGGGCCCAGGCCAGGAAGCGGCGGGCCAGGGGCGGCGTCGCGGCATCGTTCAGCAGGGCGCGGAAATGCGCCGCCCCCACCGCCTGGGCCGCCGCCGGATGGGCCTGTGCGATCTCCGGCGCGCAATAGCCGCAATGCGGGCATTGCTGGAGCCAGCGCCCCATGGAGCCGCGCACCGGCGGGCCGGGCCGCAGGTCGAGGTCGGGCGCCTGCTCGGGCAGGCCGGCGCGGAAGGCGGCCTGCCGGCTTTCGGTGCCGCAGACCGCGCAGGCCACCTGCCCCGGCGGCGGGGCGGCGTGGGAGGGGGCGGGAGTCGCCATGCCGTGCAAGGTAGGCGCGGCGGGATTGAACGGGTAGGCCCCGCGCGCTCTATAAGGGGCCATGCCCCGCGGCGACCTCTTCCCCGACATCGCGCCCTTCGAGACCGGCCTGCTGCCGCTGGAGGACGGGCACGTGATGTACTGGGAGCAGGTTGGCAACCCGCGCGGCCAGCCGGTGCTGTTCCTGCATGGCGGCCCCGGCGCGGGCGCGGGCGCCGTGCACCGCCGCTTCTTCGACCCCGCGCATTGGCGGCTGGTGATCTTCGACCAGCGCGGCGCCGGCCGCTCCCGCCCGCTGGGCGAATTGCGCGCCAACACCACGCCGCACCTGGTGGAGGACATCGAGACGCTGCGCCGCTTCCTGGGGCTGGAGAAGTGGCTGCTCTTCGGCGGCTCCTGGGGTTCGACGCTGGCGCTGGCCTATGCCCAGGCGCACCCCTCCCGCGTGGCGGGCTGCGTGCTGCGCGGCGTCTTCCTGGGGCGCGACGAGGAGGTGGACTGGTTCCTCCATGGGCTGCGCCGCTTCTTCCCCGATGCCTGGGCCGCCTTCGTCGAGCACCTGCCCCCGCATGAGCGCGGCGACATCCTGGCCTCCTACCTGCGCCGCCTCACCGACCCCGACCCGCTGGTGCACCTGTCGGCCGCCCGCGCCTGGAGCCATTACGAGGGCTCCTGCTCCACCCTGCTGCCCAGCCCGGAGACGGTGGCGAGCTTCGCGCAGGACCGCACGGCGCTGGGGCTGGCGCGGATCGAGGCGCATTACTTCGCCCATCGCCTGTTCCTGCGCGAGGGCGGGCTGCTGGCGGGCATGGGCGCCCTGGCGGAAATCCCGGCCGAGATCATCCAGGGCCGCTACGACATGGTCTGCCCGGCGCAGACCGCCTTCGACCTCGCCGCCGCCTGGCCGCGGGCGCGGCTGACCGTGGTGCCCGATGCCGGGCATTCGGCGCTGGAGCCGGGCATCCGCACCGCGCTGGTGGCGGCGGTGGAGCGCTTCCGGCGGCGCTGACGCCTACAGCCGCCGCAGCTCCTGCGCCGGCAGCCCCGCCAGCAGCGCCTCCACCGTCGCGCCCGTCACCGGGTGGCGCCAGCCGGGCGCGACCTCCGCCAGCGGGTGCAGCACGAAGCCGCGCAGGTGCAGGCGCGGATGCGGCAGGGTCAGCGCCGCGCCCTCCGCCACCGCGCCGTGGCAATCCAGCAGGTCGAGGTCGAGGGTGCGCGGCGCGTTGGGGAAGGGGCGGGCGCGGTGGTGCCGCGCCTCGATGCCGTGCAGCGCCGCCAGCAGCGCGGCGGGCTCCGCCGCGCCGTCCAGCCGGGCCACGCCGTTCACGAACCAGGGCGCGCCGGGCATGGGCGGGATGGGCGCGCTTTCCCACCAGGAGGAGGCGGCCGCCAGCCGCAGCCCGGGCAGCGCCGCCAGTTCGCGCAGCGCGGCCTCGCAGGTGGCGCGCGGCGCGGCGCCATCGGCGCCGGGCAGGTTGGCGCCGATGCCGACCAGGATCACCGGAGGGGGATCACGCGGCCGCCAGCGCCGCCTCGATCGCCTCCGTCAGCCGCGGCGATTCCGGGCCCGTGGCGGTGGAGAAGGAGGTGACGCGCCGCCCGTCCCGGCCCACCAGGAATTTCTGGAAGTTCCAGCGCACCGGCGCCGCCTGCGCCGTGAGCCACTTGTAGAGCGGGTGCGCGTCGGGGCCGCGGACATGGCTGATGGCGGCCATGGGGAAGGTGATGCCGAACATGGTGTCGCAGAACTCGCGCACCTTCGCGGCCTCGGCGCTTTCCTGGTTGAAGTCCATGGAGGGCACGCCGATCACCGTCAGGCCGCGCGCCTCGTAGCGGTCATGCAGGCGTTGCAGCCCCTCATACTGCCTGGTGAAGCCGCAGAAGGAGGCGGTGTTCACCACCAGCAGCACGCGGCCGCGCCACTGCGCCAGCGGCATGGGCGGGCCTTCCAGGCTGTCCAGCGTGAAGGCCCAGGCCTCGTTGCCCGCCTGGGCCTCGCCTGTGCTCACGGCGGGGGAGAGAAAGGCCGAGGCCAGCAGGCCGGCACGGCGCAGGATGTCAACCATAGCGTTCCTCCGTCCAGGGATCGCCCTGGTTGTGGTAGCCGCGCACCTCCCAGAAGCCGGGCTGGTCCTCGGCGGTGAACTCGATGCGCGTGACCCACTTGGCCGATTTCCAGAAGTACCAGCGTGGCAGCACGACCCGCGCGGGCGCGCCATGCACGCGCTCCAGCGGGGCGCCGTTCCAGGAATGCGCCACCAGCCCATCCTCGGCCGCGAAGGCGTCGAGCGTCACGTTGGTCGTGTAGCCGTCATAGGAGTGGAAGACGACGTGCTTCGCCTCCGGCCTGGGGCGGCACAGCGCCAGCAGGTCGCGCGTGGCGACGCCGGTCCAGCGGTTGTCGTAGCGGCTCCAGGCCGTCACGCAATGGATGTCGTTCACGAAGTCGCGCTGGGGCAGCGCCATGAAGGCCTCCCAGTCGAAGGCCTGGCGCTCCTCCACCAGCCCTTCCAGGCGCAGGCGCCAGCGGTCGCGCCTCACCTCGGGCTGCACGCCGAGGTCGAGCACGGGGAAGTCCGTCACCAGGCGCTGGCCGGGGGGCAGGCGGTCCTGGCCCGGCGCGCCGGTCAGCAGGCGACCGTCGCGCGCCCATTGCTCCTTGGAGCGGACCAGCTTTTCCCGCACCTCGCCCTCAAGGCGGACGCCGTCATCCTCGGCCATCGGGTTGCATCCTTGCAATGTCGCGTGCTGGCCTGACATATGGGGCCGGGAGCGCGAACTGGCCAGTCGGGAGACCGAACCGAATGATGCTGCGCCGCGCCCTGCTGCTCGCCCCCCTCGCCGCCCCCGCCCTGGCGCAGCCCCGCTGGGCGCCCGCGCGGCCGGTGCGCCTCGTCGTCCCCTTTCCGGCCGGCGGCAGCCCGGACCTGCTGGCCCGCCTCATGGCGCCGCACGCCCAGGCCGCGCTGGGCCAGCCGGTGACGGTGGAGAACCGCACCGGCGCCGGCGCCACCGTCGGCTCCAACCTGGTGGCGCGCGAGGCGCCGGACGGCACCACCATCCTGGTCGCCGTCATCTCCTCGCTCACCGCGCCCTTCATGATGAGCCCGGCGCCCTACGACCCGGTGCGCGACTTCCGGCCGCTGTCGCTGCTGGCCATCACGCCCACCGTGCTGGTGACGCGGCCGGACTTCCCGGCGCGCGACGTGGCCGGCTGGCACCGCTTCGTGCAGGCCAATCCCGGGCGCGTCACCTTCGCCTCGGGCGGGGTGGGCAACCCGGCGCACCTGGCGGGCGAGCTGTATCGCTCCCTGACCGGCGCCGAGATGACGCATGTGCCCTTCCGCGGCTCCGCGCCCTCCCTGGCGGAACTCCAGGCCGGGCGGGTGGACTTCTCCATCCTCGACCTGCCCTCGGCGCAGGGGATGATCGCCGCCCGGCAGGTGCCGGCGCTGGCCGTGGGCACGGCGGAGCGCATCCCCGCCCTGCCCGACCTGCCCACCATCGGCGAAAGCGTGGTCCCGGGCTTCGAGGCCTATTCCTGGGTGATGTGGTGGGTGCCCGCCGCCACGCCCGACCCCATCGCCGCGCGGCTCGGCGAGGTGGCGCGCGCCGCCGTGGCGCAGGCCGACGTGCAGGCCCGCGCGGCCGGCGCCGGCTTCCTGCTGCGCGGCGGCGACGAAGCCGGCGCGCGGGCGCATGTGGCGGGGGAGGCCGCGAAGTGGGGCCGCATCATCCGCGAGCGCAGCATCACCTTCGAGGGGTGACGCCCGTCATTCCTCGGCGGCCAGCATCACCGCGTCTATCTGCTGGAGCAACGCCGGGAAATCCACCGGCTTGGGGTGGTAGTCGTTGCAACCGGCCTCCAGCATGCGGTCGCGGTCGCCGCTCATCGCATGCGCGGTCAGCGCGATGATGGGCAGCCGCGCCGTCGCCGCATCCCCGCGCAGGGTGCGGGCCACGGTCCAGCCATCCATCACCGGCAGGTTCATGTCCAGCAGCACCACATCCGGCTGCTCGCGCCGCGCGGCGTCCAGCCCGGCCTGGCCGTCATGCGCCAGAACCACCTCGAAGCCGCGGCGCGTCAGGCGGCGCGACAGGAAATCCCACAGCTCCTCATGGTCCTCGACCAGCAGGATCTTCGTCACCGCACCACCTCCTCGCGCGCCGCGATGCGGCGCAGTTCCTCCAGCAGCGCCACCGGGGGCTCGTCATCCGCCGGCAGCACGCGGCGCACCTGGCCGCGCAGCGCCTCCAGCTCGCCCGCCGGCAGCCCGCCGCCCGTCAGGGCGATGATCTGCACCCCCTCCCAACGCGGCTGCGAGCGCAGGGAATGCACCAGGGACAGCCCCTCGTTGTCCGGCCCCGGCACCGCCACCAGCACCAGCCCCACCGGCGGCCCGGCCTCCAGCCGCGCCAGCGCCGCCGCCTC
>JBEQBS010000157.1:0-7188 GCA_041639675.1 Rubritepida sp.
GGCCGCAGCGCGGCGAAGAACGCCGAGGCCGCCGCCGCCCTGCCCGGCGCGCTGGTGGTGGAGGCCGACCTGACCGAACCGGGCGCCGAGCACCGCGTGCTGGCGGCGGTGACGGCGCGCTTCGGCCGGCTGGACATCCTGGTGAACAATGCCGGCACCAACATCCGCAAGCGGCCGGAGGAGGTGTCGGACGAGGACTGGCATCGCGTGCTGGACATCAACCTGCACAGCCTGATGCGGCTGACGCGCGCGGCGCACCCGCTGCTGAAGGCGCATGGCGTCGGGCGGGTGGTGAACGTCGCCAGCATCATGGCGCTGTTCGGCCTGCCCTTCTCGCCGGCCTATGCGGCGTCGAAGGGCGCGGTGGTGCAATACACCAAGGTGCTGGCCACCGCCTGGGCGGCAGACGGCATCACCGCCAACGCCGTGCTGCCCGGCTGGATCGAGACCGAGCTGACCGACCGCGCGCGCGAGCACCAGCCGGGGCTGTATGAGCGCCAAATCGCCCGCACGCCGGCCGGCCGCTGGGGCCGGCCGGAGGATCTGGGCGGCATCGCGGCCTTCCTGGCCAGCGATGCTGCGGCCTTCGTGACCGGCGCCGCCATCCCGGTGGATGGCGGCTTCGCGGCGATGGGGTGACATGCCTTCCACGGAGACAGTGCTGGTCTTCGCCGCCCTCTCGCTCGGCCTCGCGGCCACGCCGGGGCCGAACATGCTCTACCTCGTCTCCCGCGCGCTGGCGCAGGGGACGCGGGCGGGCATGGTGTCGCTGGCGGGCTGCCAGGCGGGGTCGCTCGCCATCATGCTCTGCGCCGCGGGCGGGCTGACGGCGGCGCTCTTCGCCGTGCCCGTCGCCTGGGATGCGCTGCGGATCGGCGGCGCGCTCTACCTGCTCTGGATGGCGTGGCAATGCGTGCGCCCCGGCGGGCAGCCGCTCTGGGCGCCGCGGCCGATGCCGGCGGAATCCGATGCGCGCCTCTTCGCCGTGGGCTTCGCCACGGCGGCGCTGAACCCCAAGGTGGCGCTGTTCTACGTCGCGGTCTTCCCGCCCTTCCTCGACCCCGCGCGGGGCGACGTCTTCTGGCAGGCGGTCGTGCTGGGCTGCGTGCAGATCCTCACCTGCACCGCCTTCGACGCCGTGCTGGTGAAGGGTGCGGCGGGCACCGCGCGCTTCCTGGCCACCCGCCCCGCCTTGCTGGCGGTGCAGCGCTGGGTGCTGGGCGCGGCGCTGGCGCTGCTGGCGGCGAAGCTGGCGCTGCAAGGCCGCCCGGCATGACGCCGCTGCTCTTCCTGCCGCCGCTGGCCTTCGCCGCCTTGCTGCTGACGGTCGCGCTCCAGCGCGCCATCCCCTCGCGCGAGGGCGCGATGGGCCTGTCCATGCTGCTGCTGGGGTTGGGCCTTTATGCCGGCACCAGCCTGGACCGCTGGTGGGTGGTGGGCCTCGTCGCCGCCGCCCAGGCCATCGCCGCCGGCATCATCGCCCTGCGGGTGCGGAGGTTCGGGCGGTGAGCATCGCCATCCCCCTCATGGCGCTGGCCTATAACGGCCTGGTGCTGTTCTGGCTGGCCCATGCGCTGCGCAAGATCTACCCCGCGCGCCGCGCCGCCTGGTCGGCCTTCGCCATCTCGGTCGCCGTGCATTCCGCCACCCTGCTGTTCCTGGATGCGGAGAACCGGCTGACCGCCCTGCTCTTCTGGGGCGTGCCGCACATGCTGCTGCTGCCCCTGCTCCTCCTCAGCGCCAAGCGCGCCAACCGGGACTGACCCACCATGCCCAAGCGCACCGACATCAGCTCCATCCTCATCATCGGCGCCGGCCCCATCGTCATCGGCCAGGCCTGCGAGTTCGACTATTCCGGCGCGCAGGCCTGCAAGGCGCTGCGGGCCGAGGGCTACCGCGTCATCCTCGTCAACTCCAACCCGGCGACGATCATGACCGACCCGGGCCTGGCGGACGCCACCTACATCGAGCCCATCACGCCCGAGGTGGTGGAGAAGATCATCGCCAAGGAGAAGCCCGACGCGCTGCTGCCCACCATGGGCGGGCAGACCGCGCTGAACACCGCGCTGAAGCTGGATGCCGCCGGCGTGCTGGCCAAGCATGGCTGCGAGCTGATCGGCGCCAAGGCCGAGGTGATTGACAAGGCGGAGGACCGCCAGAAGTTCCGCGACGCGATGACCAAGATCGGCATCGAGAGCCCGCGCTCCACCATCGCCCACACCATGGAGGAGGCGCGCGAGGGCCTGGCCACGGTCGGCCTGCCCTGCGTCATCCGCCCCTCCTTCACGCTGGGCGGCACGGGCGGCGGCATCGCCTACAACAAGGAGGAGTTCGAGCAGATCGTCGCCGCCGGCCTCGACGCCTCGATGACCAGCGAGGTGCTGATCGAGGAAAGCGTGCTGGGCTGGAAGGAGTTCGAGATGGAGGTGGTCCGCGACCGCGCGGACAACTGCATCATCGTCTGCTCCATCGAGAACCTGGACGCGATGGGCGTGCACACGGGCGACAGCACCACCATCGCCCCGGCGCTGACGCTGACCGACCGCGAATACCAGCGCATGCGCGATGCGAGCATCGCCTGCCTGCGCGAGATCGGCGTGGACACCGGCGGCTCCAACGTGCAGTTCGGCATCAACCCCGCCGATGGCCGCATGGTCATCATCGAGATGAACCCGCGCGTGTCGCGCTCCTCCGCCCTGGCATCCAAGGCCACCGGCTTCCCCATCGCCAAGGTCGCGGCGAAGCTGGCGGTGGGCTACACGCTGGACGAGCTGACGAACGACATCACCCGCGTCACGCCGGCCTCCTTCGAGCCGACGATTGACTACGTGGTGGTGAAGATCCCGCGCTTCACCTTCGAGAAGTTCCCCGGCACGCCGGCGACGCTGACCACCTCCATGAAGTCGGTCGGCGAGAGCATGGCGATCGGCCGCTCCTTCGCCGAGGCCTTGCAGAAGGGGCTGCGCAGCCTGGAGACCGGCCTCTCCGGCCTGGATGAGCAGGCGCCGCCGGGCGACGGCTCGCGCGAGGCCTTCATGGCGAGCCTCGCCGTGCCGCGGCCGGACCGCATCCTCACCGTGGCGCAGGCGCTGCGCGCGGGCCTCTCGGTGGAGGACATCCACGCCGCCTGCAAGTTCGACCCCTGGTTCATCCGCGAGGTGGAGCGGGTGGTGAAGGCCGAGGCGGAGGTGAAGGCCAAGGGCCTGCCCGCCACCGCGCGCCGCATGCGCGCGCTGAAGGCGCTGGGCTTCAGCGACCGGCAGCTCGGCGCCATCACCGGCACGGGCGAGGCCGCGGTGGCGGCGGCGCGCGAGGCGCTGGGCGTGCGCCCGGTCTTCAAGCGCATTGACACCTGCGCGGCGGAATTCGCCTCCGACACGCCCTACATGTACTCCACCTACGAGGGCGGCTTCGGCGAGCCGGAGTGCGAGAGCCGGCCGACGGGCGCGAAGAAGGTGGTGATCCTCGGCGGCGGGCCGAACCGCATCGGCCAGGGCATCGAGTTCGACTATTGCTGCGTCCATGCCTGCTACGCGCTGAGCGAGAAGCATGGCGGCCCGGCCGGCATCGAGACCATCATGGTCAACTGCAACCCCGAGACGGTCAGCACCGACTACGACACCGCCGACCGCCTGTATTTCGAGCCGCTGACGCCCGAGGACGTCATCGCCCTGATCCGCAAGGAGCAGGAGAACGGCGAGGTGATCGGCTGCATCGTGCAGTATGGCGGGCAGACGCCGCTCAAGCTCTCCCAGGCGCTGGCGAAGGTGGGCATTCCCATCCTGGGCACCAGCGCCGAGGCGATCGACATCGCCGAGGACCGCGAGCGCTTCCAGCAGCTGCTGCACTCCATCGGCCTCAAGCAGCCGCGCAACGGCATCGCGCGCGACCTCGACGAGGCGCTGCGCGTGGCCGAGCAGATCGGCTACCCGGTGGTCGTGCGCCCCTCCTACGTGCTGGGCGGCCGCGCGATGGAGATCGCCCACAACCCCGAGCAGCTCCGCCGCTTCGGCGCCGAGGCCGTGAAGGTGAGCGGCGAGAACCCGATCCTGATTGACCAGTACCTGCAGGACGCCATTGAGGTGGATGTGGACTGCATCGCCGACCGCGCGGGCAATGTCTACGTCGCGGGCGTGATGGAGCACATCGAGGAGGCGGGCATCCACAGCGGCGATTCCGCCTGCTCGCTGCCGCCCTATTCGCTGGCGCCGACGGTGGTGACGGAGATCAAGCTCCAGACCGACGCCATGGCCCGCGCGCTGAAGGTGCAGGGGCTGATGAACGTGCAGTTCGCCGTGAAGGACCGCGAGATCTACGTGCTCGAGGTGAATCCGCGCGCCAGCCGCACCGTGCCCTTCGTCGCCAAGGCCACGGGCGTGCCGGTGGCCAAGATCGGCGCGCGCGTCATGGCCGGCGCCCTGCTTTCCGAGTTCCGCCTGGATGACGACGCGGTGAACCGGCACGTGGCGGTGAAGGAGGCGGTCTTCCCCTTCAACCGCTTCCCCGGCGTGGACGTTCTGCTGGGCCCGGAGATGAAGAGCACCGGCGAGGTGATGGGCCTGGATACCTCCTTCGAGCGCGCCTTCCTCAAGTCCCAGATGGGGGCCGGGGTGAAGCTGCCGGTGGAGGGTGCCGCCTTCATCTCGGTGCGCGAGGGCGACAAGGGCGCCGCGGTGGGCATCGCCCGGCGGCTGAGCGAGCTGGGCTTCCGCATCCTCGCGACGCGGGGCACTGCGGCGAAGCTGAAGGCGGCGGGGCTGGAGGCCGGGGTGCTGAACAAGGTGCTGGAAGGCCGGCCGCATTGCGTGGACGCGATCAAGAGCGGCGAGATCCAGCTGGTCATCAACACCTCCGGCGGCGGGCAGAGCGTGTCGGACAGCTTCGACATCCGGCGTTCGGCGCTCACCCAGGGGGTGCCGCACTACACCACCATGGCCGGCGCCCGGGCGGCGGTCGGGGCCATCGCGGCGCTGCGCGCGCAAACCCTTGATGTGGCGCCGCTCCAATCCTACTCTACCGCCTCATTCTGAGACCGGGCGGGGGCTGGCAGGCCCCCTCCCTCCCCCTCACCGCCGGCGTGTTCTGTTGCGGGCCATCCGCCCGGCGGGAAAGATGCGCGAAGGACCGGAGCCTTGCAGAAGTTCCCGATGACCGCCGAGGGCCTGGCCAGGCTGGAAGAGGAGCTGCGGCACCTCAAGGGCGAGGAGCGGCCCTCCATCATCGCCGCCATCGCCGAGGCGCGCGCCCATGGCGACCTGTCGGAGAACGCCGAGTACCACGCGGCGCGCGAGCGGCAATCCTTCATCGAGGGGCGCATCGGCGAGCTGGAATCCGTGATCCCCTCGGTCGAGGTGGTGGACGTCTCCAAGTTCAGCGGCGACGAGGTGCGCTTCGGCGCGCGCGTCACCATCCTGGACGAGGAGACGGAGAAGGAGCAGACCTACCGCATCGTCGGCCAGCACGAGGCCGACATGAAGACGCTCTCCATCTCGCTCACCTCGCCGCTGGCCCGCGCCCTGATGGGGAAGAAGGTCGGGCAGTCGGTGCCGGTGCCGGCGCCGGGCGGCGAGCGCTCGGTGGAGATCATCAAGGTGTCCTTCACCTGAACCCATCCAGGGTCTAGGAACCCCTCCATCCGAGGAAGGGGTTCACGCGATGCCGGTCACGCTGGCGGACATCCAGGCGGCCGCCGGCCGCATCGCCGGGCGCGTGCTGCGCACCCCGCTGGTCGAGAGCCCGGCCGTCTCCCGCGCCGCGGGCGCCACCGTGCTGCTCAAGCTCGACAACCTCCAGGCCACCGGCGCCTTCAAGGAGCGCGGCGCGGCCAACCGCCTGGCGCTGCTGAGCGCGCGCGAGCGCGAGGCCGGCGTCATCGCCATGTCCGCCGGCAACCACGCCCAGGCGGTGGCGCGGCACGCCACGCTGATGGGGGTGGCGGCCACCATCGTCATGCCGCGCTTCACCCCGGCCACCAAGGTGCTGCGGACGGAGGGCTTCGGCGCCCGCGTGGTGCTGCACGGCACCACCCTGGCCGAGGCCGCGGCCCATGCGCATGCCCTGGCGCGCGAGGGCGGCCTGACCTTCATCCACCCCTATGACGACCCCGGCGTGCTGGCCGGCCAGGGCACCATGGCGCTGGAGATCCTGGAGGAGGCCGGGCCGCTGGACGCGCTCATCCTTCCCACCGGCGGCGGCGGGCTGGTGGCCGGCTGCGCCGTGGCCGCCGCCGCGCTGCGCCCCGGCCTGCCGGTCTTCGGCGTGGAGGTGGAGGGCTATCCCGCCATGGCGCAGAAGCTGGCCGGGCGGCCGGTGTCCGTGGGCGGCCCCACCATCGCCGAGGGCATCGCCGTGCGCGACGTGGGCGAGCTGCCCTTCGCCCTGCTGCAACGCCTGGGCGTGGAGGTGCTGGTGGTGCCGGAACGCGCGGTGGAGCAGGCCATCGCCCTGCTGGCCGAGGGCGCGAAGGTGGTGGCGGAGGGCGCCGGCGCCGCCGGCCTGGCCGCGGTGCTGTGCTTCCCCGAGCGCTTCGCCGGCAAGCGCGTGGCCACGCCGGTCTGCGGCGGCAACATTGACCCGCGCATCCTGTCCAACGTGCTGCTGCGCAACCTGCTGCGCGATGGCCGCCTGCTGCGCCTGCACCTGGACATCCCCGACCGCCCCGGCGTGCTGGCCGACATCGCCACGCGGGTGGCGGATGCGGGGGGCAACGTGATCGAGGTCAGCCACCAGCGCCTCTTCGCCGCGCCCAGCGTGCAGACGGCGGAGCTGGAGCTGATGATCGAGGTGCGCGACCGGGCCCAGGCCGACGCCATCGTCGCGGCGCTTGAGGCGGGGGATTATGTCGTGCGGCGCGGCTGAGCGCAGCGAAGCTGGGTCGCCGCGCGCCGAATGCGGGTGCGGCGCGGCTGACAGCCGGCCCGCCGCGCGCGGGTGACGGACGCGGCGCGGGCGAGGGGCCGCGCCGCCCGGCGCCTACTGGATCATCCAGGCAAAGGCCGCCATCACGCCGACGATCAACGCCAGCGAGCCGCCCAGCGTCCAGAACTCCCCGGCGTCGCCCGGCTCCTCGGAGACCTGTGCGCGGGTATCTTGCGGCGCCGATTGTCTTTGCCTGCGCACGGCCATATCCGTTACCCGTTCTGGGGCCATGATTTCCCTGCTGCTGCCCGTCACGCCGGCTGGAGATGG
>JBEQBS010000158.1:0-7156 GCA_041639675.1 Rubritepida sp.
CAGATTGGCCAGGGCGCGGCGGACGGTGATGCGCGAGACGCCGAAGCGCGCGCCGATCACCGCCTCGGAAGGCAGGCGGGCGCCGGGGGGCAGGGCGGCGATCTCGCCCCGCAGGGCCTCGCGCAGCCGCTCATGCAGCGGGCGGCCTGCCGCATCCGGCGGCAATGCGGCGGCAGCGTCGGGCGGGGGCGGCGATTTGGCGGCTGGGCGCGGCGGCATGACCTGTTATAACAGGTCCGGCGGCACGGAGGCAGCATGGGCATCGGGAAAGTCGCGGCCTCCCTGGGCGGGGTGCTGCTTGTCTGGTGGGCGGCCACCACCTTCGGGCAGGTGAACCCGGTGCTGGTGCCTGGCCCGGCGCTGGTCTGGGCCGCGGCGGTGGAGCTGTGGCAGGACGGCACCATGGGCGCGGACCTGCGCGTCTCGCTGGGGCGCGCGGGCATCGGCTTCGGCATCGGTTCCGTGCTGGGCGTGCTGGTGGGGCTGCTGACGGCGCGCACCCGGCTGGTGGGCGCCGCGGTGACGCCGGTGCTGACGCTGCTGCGCCCCATCCCCGCCATCGCGCTCGTTCCCCTGGCCATCGTCTGGTTCGGCATCGGCGAGGGGTCCAAGTGGTTCGTCATCGCCTACACCGTCTTCCTGGCGGTGTGGCTGAACACGCATCACGGCGCCTCGCACGTGCCGGGCACCTTCATCCGCGCCTCGCGCTGCCTGGGCGCGGGCGGGGTGCGGGAGTTCTTCGAGGTGGTGCTGCCGGCGGCCGCGCCGCACATCACGGCCGGGCTGCGCATGGGCGCGGCGCTCGCCTTCCTCTCCCTGGTGGCGGCGGAGCTGACCGGTTCCTCCGCCGGCATCGGCTTCCGCATCCAGGAGGCGCGGCAGTTCATGCAGACCGAGGTGATGTTCGTGAACCTCATCCTGCTGGGCGTGCTGGGGGCCCTGCTGGATGCGGCCTTCGTCGCCGTCTCGAAGCGCGTCGTGCATTGGGAATCCGCCTGATGGCGGGGCTGGTGGAATGCAGCGGCGTTTCCATCCGCTTCAAGGCGCGCGGCGGCGCCTGGACGGAGGCGCTGGCGCCGACCGATCTGCGCCTGGCGCCCGGCTCCTTCACCGCGCTGATCGGCCCATCCGGCTGCGGCAAGTCCACCCTGCTGAACGCCATCGCCGGCTTCGTGCGGCCCGCCGCCGGGGGCGTGGCGGTGGATGGCGCGCAGGTGGCGGGTCCTTCGCCCGAGGTGGGCGTGGTGTTCCAGCAATACGCGCTGTTCCCCTGGTTCACCGCGCGCGGCAACGTGGAATTCGCGCTGCGCCGCCTGAAGCTGCCCCGCGCCGAGCGCCGCGCCGAGGCCGAGGCCGCGCTGGCCGAGGTCGGCCTGGCCGGGCGCGGCGACGCCTTCCCGGCCCAGCTCTCGGGCGGGATGAAGCAGCGCGTGGCCCTGGCCCGGACGCTGGCCGCGCGCCCCAAGGTGCTGCTGATGGACGAGCCCTTCGGCGCGCTGGACGCGCAGACGCGCGCGAGCATGCACGAGCTGCTGCTGGGCGTGTGGGAGCGCCGCCGGACGACCGTGCTGTTCGTCACCCACGACGTGGACGAGGCGCTGACGCTGGCCGACCGCATCCACGTCATGGCCACCGGGCCGGGCCGCATCATCGAGACGATGGAGCTGGGCGACCGCGCGCAACGCGACGGCCCGCAATACATGGACCACCGCAGGCGCATCATCGCCCTGCTGCGCCACCGCGAGGAGTGACCCCGATGTTCCGCCGCACCCTGTTCGCCGCCCTCGCCATCCCCGCCATCGCGCGCGCGCAGGACCGCGCCGTCCGCGTCGGCGGCGGGCTGGCGGCCGAGGCGCCGCAATACGCCGTGGCGCTGGACCGCGGCCTGTTCCGCGAGGCCGGGATCAACCCCGCCGTCACCAACTTCCCCACCGGGCGCGAGGCCTTCGAGGCGCTGGTGGGCGGGCAGCTCGACATCGCGCTGATGACGGAATTCCCGGCGGTGGTGGGCGCGCTGCGCGGCCAGCGCTTCGGCGTGATGGCGGTGCTGAGCCGCTACACCGCCGCGCGTATCATGGGCCGGCGGCGGGCGGGCATCACGGAGAACGTCGCCTCGCTGGCCGGCAGGAAGGTGGGCGTGACGGTGGGCACCAACACCCACTTCTTGCTGGCCGGCGAGCTGGCGGCGGCGGGCATCACCGCCGAGATCGTGAACGCCGGCCCGGCCGACCTGGTGCCCACGCTGGTGCGCGGCGACGTGGACGCCATCGCGCCCTTCCCCTCCTTCTACGCCGGCGCGCGGCGCGCGGTGGGCGCGGACCTCGTGGAGATTCCCGTGCGCGGCTACCAGCCCACCTACCTGCTGGCGGGCAGCGAGGCCTTCCTACGCAACGAGGCCGACGCGGCGCAGCGCGTGCTGCGGGCCCTGGTCCGCGCGGAGGCATTGCTGGCATCCGACCCCGCCGCCGCCCAGGCCGCGGTGGGCCGCGTGGCCGGGCGTTCCCAGACCGCCGACGCCATCCGCGAGAACTGGCGTGACTACCAGGTCCGCACCGTGCTGGACGAGGCGCTGGTGAGCCTGATGCAGCGCCAGGGCGCCTGGCTGGTGGAGCGCGGCGCGGCGCGCGGCCAGGAGAGCACGGCGGCGCTGATGCGCGGCTTCATGGCCGATGCGCCGCTGCGCGCGGTGGATGCCGCCCGCGTGATGCTGTGACGCCCGAGGCGCTTTCCGCCCCGCGCCTGCTGCTGGCGCCGGCGCGCTGCTGGCTGGACGGCGCCTTCGCCGAAGGCATGGGCGTGCTGGTGGAGGGCGGGCGCTTCGCCGCCGTGGCGCCGCTGGAGAGCTTCGCGGGGCTGGAGCCGCTGCGCCTGCCGCATCACGCGCTGCTGCCCGGCTTCGTGGATTCGCACACCCATCTTTCCCAGGGCTTCGGCAAGGCGCTGGCCTTCGGCGAGCCCTCGGAGATCTTCCGCCGCATCTGGGTGCCGCTGGAATCGCACCTGGACGAGGAGACGGTGTTCCTTTCCGCCAAGCTGGCGGCGCTGGAGGCGCTGCGCGGCGGCTTCACCACGGTGGTGGATGCCGGCACGCGGCACGAGACGGGGGCGGCCATCATTGCGCAGGCGACGCAGGAGGCCGGGCTGCGCTGCGTGCTGGGGCTGATCTGCAACGATGCCGGCCAGGAGGCCGCGCCGATCCTGGCGCGGGCCCAGGCGCACCTGGCGCGCTGGTCCGGCCTGGTGCGGCCTTCGCTCGCCGTCTCCGTCCCCGAGCTGGGCAGCGATGCGACGATGGCGCGGCTGGCGGCGCTGTGCCTGGAGGCCGGCGCGCCCTTCCAGACCCACGCCAACGAGCACCTGGTGGCGGTGGAGCGCAGCATCGTCGCCCGCGGCCTGCGCCCGGTGGAACACCTTCACGCGGCGGGCGCTCTGAACCCGGCGGCGCTGCTGGCGCATGCCACGCTGCTGACGCCGCGCGAGCTGGGCATGCTGCGCGATTCTGGCGCGGCCGTGGCCTATTGCCCGGTGGCGACGCAGTGGAAGGGCAATGCCGCCGCGCCCGCCCTGCTGATGCAGGAGATGGGCATCCGCTTCGGCCTGGGCACCGACGCCACCCGCGCCGACGCCTTCCGGCTGATGGATGCGGGCGAGGCCGTTTCCCGCGTCGCCTATGGGCTGGCGCAGGGCGATTTCTCGCAGGGCGCGGGCTGGACGTGGCTGGAGGCGGCGACCAGCGGCGCCGCCGATGCGGCGCGCCTGCCGGATGCCGGTCGCATCGCGCCGGGGTGCGTGGCCGACTACCTGCTGGTGGAGCTCGACGTGCCGGAGCTGATGCCCTCGCGCGACCTGGCGTGGGAGCTGGTGCGCTTCGGCAACCGCGACCAGATCACCGCCGTGGTGGTGGATGGCGTGCCTCGGCTGTGGCGGGGCTGGCCGGTGGGCTGGGACGGGCGCGCCGTGATGCGCGAGGTGGCGGCGCGGGTGGAGGCGGCGGTGGCGAAGGCGCCCATCGTGAAGCTGCATGCGGATTCCGCTTCGCACCGGCTGGCGTGGCGGGCAGGGCGCCGGTAGCGTGGCGGCCATGAGCTTCGCCCCCGACCACCTGCATTACCGCGCGACCGACGCCGAGGCGACGGCGCGCTTCTTCGTGGAGATGTTCGGCGCCGCCGAGACCGGCCGCGCCGTGCAGCCCAACGGCGCGCTGCGCGTGATGCTGGCGCTGGGCGCGCTGCCCATCTTCGTGGAGGGCGTGCCGGCGGGCACCGCCGCCCCGCCGCCCGCGCCCTTCCTGGGGCTGGAGCATCTGGGGCTGACGGTGCCGGATATGGATGCGGCGGTGGCCGCCTTGAAGGCGAAGGGCGTGCGCTTCACCCTGGAGCCGAAGCAGGTGCGGCCCGGCGTGCGCATCGCCTTCCTGGCCGCCCCGGATGGCGCGATCATCGAGCTGATCGAGCGGCGCTGAGTCTTGCTGCGGCCGGACCACCTGCATTTCCGTTGCGCCGACGCCGCGGCGGCAGCGGAGTTCTGGGTGGGGATGATGGGCGCGGAGGAGCTGTGGCGCGGCGCCAAGGCCAATGGCGCGCCGCGCGTGCGCGTCCGGCTGGCCGGGCTGGAGCTGGTGCTGGACGGCGTGCCGCCTGGCCACCCCGCCATGCCGCGGCCGATGCGCGGGCTGGAGCATCTGGGGCTGGCGGTGCAGGGCATCCAGGACGTCGCGGCGGCGCTGCGCGCCCGCGGCGCCCGGCTGACGCTGGAGCCGACCGAGGCCGAGCCGGGGGTGTGGATCGCCTTCGTCGAGGGGCCGGACGGCGTGGTGGTGGAGCTGATCGAGCGGCGATGAGGCCACGGGCCTCCTCGGCGCGCAAGGCGCGCGCCCGGCGCCTGAGGGCACGATGACGACTCGCCTGACGCCTCCGGCGTCAGGCGAAGACCACCGTCTTGTGTCCGTTCGGCAGCACCCGGTCCTCCAGGTGCCAGGCCACGGCGCGGGCCAGCACGCGGCGCTCGATGTCGCGGCCCTTGCGGACCAGCGCCTCGGGCGCGTCGTGGTGGCTCACGCGCTCCACGTCCTGCTCGATGATCGGGCCTTCATCCAGGTCGCCGGTCACGTAGTGGGCGGTGGCGCCGATCAGCTTCACCCCGCGCTCATGCGCCTGGTGATAGGGCTTGGCGCCCTTGAAGCCGGGCAGGAAGGAATGGTGGATGTTGATGCAGCGCCCGGCCAGCTTGGCGGCGAGGCCGGAGGACAGCACCTGCATGTAGCGCGCCAGCACCACCAGCTCCGCGCGCGTGTCCTGCACCAGGGCCCAGAGCGCGGCCTCCTGCTCCATCTTCGTCTCGGGCGTGACGGGCAGGTGGTGGAAGGGCGTCTCGCCCAGGTCGTGGTGGGCGAAGGTGGCGCGCGGGTGGTTGGAGGCGACGGCGACGAGGTCCATTGGCAGCTCGCCGATCCGCCGCCGGTAGAGCAGGTCCGCCAGGCAGTGGTCGGGCTTGCTGACCAGCACCAGCACGCGGCGCGGCACCGCCATGTCCCGCAGGGACCAGCGCAGGGCGAGGCGCTCGGCCAGCGGGGCCAGGCGGGGCGTCCAGGACTCCACGCCCTCGGCGGCGGCGAAGACCACGCGCATGAAGAAGCGGCCCGTGGCGTCGTCGTCGTATTGCTGCGCCTCGCGGATGTCGCCGCCGCCCTCGGCGATGGCGCCGGCCACGCCGGCGACGATGCCGGGCCGGTTGGGGCAGGACAGGGTGAGGACCAGCGCGCTCATTCGAAGAGCGAGGAGACGGAGGCTTCCTCGGAGATGCGGCGCATCGCCTCGGCCAGCAGCGGCGCGATGGGGAGCTGGCGGACATTGGCCGCCTGCTGCACCGGCTCGGTCGCGGCGATGGAGTCGGTGACGACCATCGCCTCGATCGGGCTGGCGCCGATGCGGTTGATCGCCGCGCCCGAGAAGACGCCATGCGTGACATAGGCGGAGACGGAGCGCGCGCCGTTCTTCATCAGCGCCTCGGCCGCGTTGCAATGGGTGCCGCCGCTGTCGCAGATGTCGTCAATGATGATGCAGTCGCGGCCCGCCACGTCGCCGATCACGTTCATCACCTCGCTCACGCCTGCCCGCGGCCGCCGCTTGTCAATGATGGCGAGGTCGGTGTGCAGGCGCGAGGCGATGGCGCGCGCGCGCACCACGCCGCCCACGTCGGGGGAGACCACCATGAGGTCCCGGCCCGCGTAGTGGGCCTGGATGTCGCGTGCGAACATCGGCGCGGCGTAGAGGTTGTCCACCGGGATGTCGAAGAAGCCCTGGATCTGGCCCGCATGCAGGTCCAGCGTCAGCACGCGGTCGGCGCCCGCCTGGGTGATGAGGTTGGCCACCAGCTTGGCCGAGATGGGCGAGCGCGGGCTGCTCTTCCGGTCCTGCCTTGCGTAGCCGAAATAGGGCACCACCGCGGTGACGCGGCGCGCGGAGGAGCGGCGCAGCGCATCCAGCGTGATGAGCAGCTCCATCAGGTGATCGTTGGCGGGAAAGGAGGTGGACTGGATGACGAAGACATCCTCGCCGCGGATGTTCTCGTGGATCTCCACGAAGATCTCCATGTCGGCGAAGCGCCGCACGCTCGCCTCCGTCAGCGTGGTGCCGAGGATGTCGGCGACCGCCTGCGCGAGCGGCCGGTTGCTGTTGCAGGCGACGATCTTCATGCCGGGCACACCCCTGGGACCTTGCGGGGCGTGCTTACCGCTTCAACCCGCCGCCCTCAACCCGGCGGCGGCGCCGTGGCGTTGCGGATGATGTCCGGGATGCCCGAGGCCGCCTCCTGCGCCGCGACATAGGCGACATCGCCCCAGAAGCGGTCCAGGCTGCCGGCGCGCACCTCGTTCAGCTGCAGCACGCGCCCCAGCTCGTGCCCGTCGCGGCGGGAGACGATCCACTGGATCTCCACCCGCTGGTTGCCGGGCGTGCCCTGGGCCATCGTCACCTCCGCCGTCACGGCGAAGCCGGCGCCGTCGGCTATCTCCTGCACCACGAAGCCCCGCTGGGCCAGGAATTCGCGCAGGCGGTTGGTCAGCGCCGCGTTGCCGTCGCCCGGCGCGCCGCGCACGGGGATGAGGCGCAGCCGCGGCGGGCCGGCGGCCAGCGCGGCCGGCGTGGCGGAGGCGCGG
>JBEQBS010000159.1:0-7152 GCA_041639675.1 Rubritepida sp.
ATCTCCGCCGGCGCGCACGCGCTGCACGGTCAGGCTGTCCTCCACCACCGGGCGGGTGCCGCCCCATTGCGGGCCATTGCGCAGGGAGATGTCGGTCAGCCCGTCCGTCATGCGCGAGAAGGACCGCTCGATCCCCGCGCAGCCGGGCAGCAGGGCGGCGCAGAACAGCAGCGAGGCGAGGCGAAGGGCCATCAGGGGCTCCCGGCAGGGGGGATTCGGTTCGGTGGGACAATGCGCCGCGGGGCGGGGAATCTCAAGGCCGGCCGGCTGTGCCCTGCGTCGCGTGGCGCAGCCCGGCGCGCAGGTAGTCCCACCCGGTCATCAGCGTCAGCGCCGCGGCGGCCCACAGCATGGCCTGCCCGATGAGGCCGATGGGCAGCACGCCCAGCCCGACCGTGGCCGCGCCGGAATCGCCGGCCAGCAGCACGCCCAGCGCGCCCATCTGGAAGCCGGTCTTCCACTTGGCCAGCGGCGTCACCGGCAGGCCGATGCGCAGCGTGGCCAGGTATTCGCGCAGGCCGGAGACCAGGATCTCCCGCAGCAGGATGATGATGGCCGGCAGCAGCGACCAGCCGGGCAGGCGGCCGAAGCCGGCCAGGCACATCAGCGCCGCGCCCACCAGCAGCTTGTCGGCGATGGGGTCCAGCATGCGGCCGAGATCGCTGGTGATCTGCCGGTCGCGCGCGATCTTGCCGTCGAAGTAGTCGGTGATGGCGGCCACGCTGAACACCACGCAGGCCGCCATGTCCGCCCAGGGCTGGCGGAGGGCGACGAGCAGCACCATCAGCGGGATCGCGAGGATGCGCGAGATGGTCAGCAGGTTGGGCAGGTCTGTCGGCACGCAGGCCTACTTAGCTTGCGTCGCGCCGGGATGGAAATGCCCGTGGATCTTCCGCGCCAGGCCGGGGCCGATGCCGGGGCAGGCGGCCAGGTCGGCCTCGCCCGCGTTGCGCACCCCGCGCGCCGAGCCGAAATGGTTCAGCAGGCGCTTCTTCACCGCCGCGCCGACGCCGGGAATGTCGTCGAGTTCCGACTTCACCATCGCCTTGGCGCGGCCGGCGCGATGCGCGCCGATGACGAAGCGGTGCGCCTCGTCGCGCAGCCGTTGCAGGTAGTAGAGGACGGGGTCGCGCGGGGGCAGCTGGAAGGCCTCGCGCCCCTCCATGTGGAACCATTCGCGCCCCGCGTCGCGGTCCACGCCCTTGGCGATGGCCACCAGCGGGATGTCCTCCAGCCCGAGGTCGCGCATCGCCGCCTGCGCCACGGAAAGCTGGCCCTGGCCGCCATCCACCAGCACCAGGTCGGGCCAGCCCTCGCCGCCGCGGCTCGGGTCCTCCTTCAGGGCGCGGCCGAAGCGGCGCTCCAGCACCTCGCGCATCATGGCGAAGTCGTCGCCGGGCTTGGCGTCCTTGATGCCGAACTTGCGGTAGTTGGCCTTCATGAAGCCCGCCGGCCCGGCGACGATCATCGCGCCATAGGCCGCGGTGCCCTGGATGTGCGAGTTGTCGTAGACCTCGATGCGCTCGGGCCGGCCATCCAGGCCGAACAGCGTGGCCACGCCGTCCAGCAGGGCGGCCTGGGCGGTGGATTCCGCCAGGCGCCTTTCCAGCGCCTCGCGCGCATTGGTGGCGGCGTGCTCCACCAGGGCGCGCTTCTCGCCGCGCTGCGGCGTCGCCAGCTCCACCTTGCGGCCGGCCTTGATGGCCAGCGCCTCGGCCAGCAGCGCGCCCTCGGGCGGGGCGTGGCTGGTGAGCACCTGGGGCGGGGGCGGCATGTCGTCGTCGTAGAGCTGCGCGAGGAAGGAGCCCATCACCTCCTCGGGCGTGATGTCGGCCCGCGCGTGGGACAGGAAGTAGGGACGGTTGCCATTGTTGCGCCCGCCGCGGAAGAAGAAGACCTGCACGCAGGACTGCCCGGCCGCCATGTGCAGCGCCACCACGTCGGCATCCGCCACGGATTCCACGTTGATGCGGCTGTGGCCCTGCACGTGGGTCAGGCCGCGGATGCGGTCGCGCAGGGCGGCGGCGCGCTCGAACTCCAGGGATTCCGCGGCCTGCTCCATCTCGCGGGCCAGGCGCTTCTGGATGGAGGGCACCTGGCCGGCGAGGAACTGCTTGGCCTCCTCCACCAGCTCCCGGTACGGCCCCTCCTCGATGCGCCGCACGCAGGGGGCGGAGCAGCGCTTGATCTGGTGCAGCAGGCAGGGCCGGTCGCGGCTGTCGAACACCGTGTCGTTGCAGGAGCGCAGCAGGAACACGCGCTGGAGGGCCGTGAGCGTCTGGTTCACCGCCCAGGTGGAGGCGAAGGGGCCGTAGTAGCTCGCGCCCTTGCGCCGCTCGCCGCGGTGCTTGGCGATCTGCGGGAAGGCGTGGTCATCGGTGATGAGCAGCCAGGGATACGACTTGTCGTCGCGCAGCACGATGTTGTAGCGCGGCCGCAGCTTCTTGATGAGGTTGGCTTCCAGCAGCAGCGCCTCGGCCTCGCTGGCGGTGGTGACGACCTCCAGCCGCCGCGTCTCGTGCACCATGCGCCGCAGCCGCTCGGGCAGGCGGGACAGCTGCGTGTAGGAATAGACGCGCTTCCTGATCGCCCGCGCCTTGCCGACATAGAGCACGTCGCCCCGCGCATCGAGCATGCGGTAGCAGCCGGGCGTCAGCGGCAGGGTGGGCAGGGCTTCCTCCAGCACCTGCAACCCCTGCATGGGCGGCGGCGCTGGGGTTTCGGTGATGTCCTCGGTCATGGCCCAGGGAGAACGCGACTTGTCCACGGAAGCTGTGGATAAGCCTGTGGGAGATGATGCGGTTCCAGGCCGCCAGCCCAGGCGCTTCCTGGGCTTGGGCGCATTTGCTTCCGTTTTGTGCAACAAGTCAAGCGATTGTTTTTGAACGATTTTCCAGGTTTGCCGGCGTGGGAATGCGTCAATCCGGTGACGTGCGAGGCGCGCATGCGTTGCCGGTTGCAGCGGTGGACAAATTTTTTCCGGCCGCCGGATTCAGCTTGACTCGGCCTCAAAGCCGGGTGCGCTCGATGGTCACGCCCACCGAGGCGACATCGGGGAAGGCGTCGGGTTTCTCGATGGAAACACGAGCCAGCTTGACTCGCGGATCCACCAGGGCGGCGGCGGCCACCGTCTCGGCCAGGGTCTCGACCAGCATGACATGCCCGCGGGCGACGGCGCTGCGCGCGGCATCCACCACGCGTTCATAGTCCACCACCCGGGCCAGGTCGTCGGGACCGATGCCGACCGCGGCGGATTCATCCTCCACCGCCAGTTCCACGTGCAGGAGGATGCGCTGCGGCGCCGCCTTCTCATGCGCGTGTACGCCCAGCCGCGCCTGGAGCTGGAGGCCGCGGATGAAGACCTGCCGCAGCCGCAGGGGATGCGCGCTCATGCGGGCATCCCCGCGCTTCGCGGGGATGCCCGCATGAGTCTTTTTTGCGCCCTCAGGCGCCGGGCGGCCGCATCCGGGCCCCATCGAAATCGCGCAGCGATTTGCGATGGGAACCCGTCCGCGGCCTTGGCTGCGCCGCGCCACTGGTGCGATGGCTGCGAAGGCGGTTGGGCGGCGGGCCGCGCCGTGCGCGGCCGGGCCCCTGAGTGGCGGGCGTGCGTGTCGGCGTGCGGGACCTCCGGGCGCGGCTGGTGGGCGGTTGGGGCGCCTGGCATCGTCATGTCCCATTCCCCCCCACCGGGAAGGCCACGTCGCGGCCCCGCCGGCGCAGCTTCTGCCCGGCATCCACCACGATCACCTCGCCGGTGATGCGCCGGGCGCGCAGCAGGAACAGCACGGCATCGGCCACGTCCTCCGGCTCCACGCCGGCCTGCAAGGGGTTGTTGCGGTGCGCGCGCTGGAAGTTCGCCGCGCTCTGCTCGCCGCTCACCAGGGTGATGGCCGGCGCCACGCCGTTCACGCGCAGCCTGGGGGCGAAGTGCAGCGCCGCCATCTCCGTCATCCCCGCCAGGCCGTACTTGCCCAGGGCGTAGGTGAAGTAGTCCGGGTTGGGGGCCCAGAGGCGGTTGTCCAGCATGTTCACCACCGCGCCGGGCGCGCCCTCCGGCAGCTGCGCCGCGAAGCCCTGGGTCAGCAGCGCCGGGGCCAGCAGGTTCACCGCCGCCTGCCGCGCGAACTGCGCCGGGCTGAAGTCGGACGGCGTGTCGTAGAGGAAGAGCGAGGCGTTGTTCACCAGCCCGTGCAGCCCGCCGCACAACGCCGCCGCGCGGGCCGGCAGGGCGGCGGCGGCGGCGGCATCGGCCAGGTCGGCACCGATGGTCCAGGCCGTGCCGCCGGCGGCACGGATCGCCGCCGCCAGGGAGGCGGCGTCCTCCGCCCCGGTGTTGTGGTGGATCACCACGGGCTCGCCGGCCTGGGCCAGGTGGCGGCTGATGGCGGCGCCGATGCGGCGCGCGCCGCCGGTGACGAGGATGCCGGGCAAGGGGGCCTCTTGGAGGGGGAAGGGGGCCTCGCCTATAGCGCCCGCTTCCCCTTCGGAGAAGCCGCATGGACCCGATGACCCTGTTCCCCCGCGGCTATGTCGCCTCGCGCGTGCTGGGCATGGAGGTGGAGGTGGCGATCGGCCTGCACCCGTGGGAGCGCCACCCGGAGCGCCCGAACCGCCTGCTGGTGGATGCCGAGATGTTCGTCCCCGCCGATGCGCTGGGCGGCGCCATCGTGGACTATGACGGGGTGCGGAACCTGGTGCGCGGCTGGCGTGGCCGGGCGCATGTGGAGGTGCTGGAAACGCTGGCCGAGGAGCTGCTGGCGGAATGCTTCCGCGACCCGCGGGTGGCGGCGGCGCGGGTGGTGATCACCAAGGCGCAGATCTTCCCCGAGGCGCGCGGCGCCGGCATCGAGGTGTTCCGGCCCCGTCCCTGACGCCACGCGTGGCCGGTGCCCGCCGGGTGGCGGGCACCCGGGAGGGCCCACCCTTCCGTCCAGCGTCGGCCGGGTGGCAGTGCTGTCGGCGGCGTGGGTCTGGGCGCGGGCCGGGGCGATGGACGGGTCCTTGTTCGCATCCATGTGGCCCATGCCGCGGCCCATCTCGCCCGACTCCAGCTCGTAGCTGGTCCAGCCGGCGGAGCGGTAGCTTTCGCCGCGCTCGCGCAGGCTGACCGGCTGGTGGCGGGCCATGATGGTCTCGGCGTTCGCCGCCTGGGTGGCGTCGGCGGCGCGCACCGTCACCAGCGTGCCGCCGCGGCGCACGCCCTCGGCGTAGACATTGGCATCGGCCTCGTCCACGCCGCTGTCGGTCAGCGCGCCCAGCACGCCGCCGGCCGCGGCGCCGACGCCGGCGGTGGTGGCGGCCGCCACCAGCCAGCCCGCCGCCACCACCGGGCCGAGGCCCGGGATGGCCAGCAGGCCCAGCCCCGCCAGCAGCCCGGCGCCGCCGCCCACCACCGTGCCGATGGTGGCGCCGACCCCGGCATTGGAGGCGTCGTCATCCGCCACGCCGTCCCGCGCATCCGCCAGCTCGCCATCGGCGCGGCGGTGCAGGATGGAGATGTCGGCGCTGGAGAAGCCCGCGGCCTCCAGGTCGCCCACCGCGGCCTGGGCGTGGCCGTAGTCGTCGAAGAGCTTGACGATGGTCTGCATGGTCTGTGGTCCTTCTCGGTTCAGCGGTGGGTCACGGTGCCCTGGAAATCCATGCCGACCTGCACCTGGCGGCCGTCGCGCATGGCGGTGCCGCGCCAGACGCCGTCGGCGTCCCGCGCCAGCGGGCCGACCTGCGAGAAGCCGGCATCCTCCATCCGCGCCCGCGCCTGGCCCTCGGTGAAGGAGTTGGCGCCCGGCTGGTTGCCCGCGCCGGCCGTGCCGGAGGGGACCACGTTGGCCCGGCCGTCGCGGCGGTCGCTGTCGGCCTGGGCGGCGTTGCGGCCACCTGCGCTGTTGTCCATCGCGGCACCCACGGGCGCGTTGGTCACGCCGCTGGACCCTTGGGCGTTGGAGGGCATGGGCGAGGGGGTCTCGCGGTTGGCGCCGCTGGTGGGCATGCCGGTGGCCGCGCCCGTGCTGCTGCCCGCGCCCACCGCGCTGTTGGTGATGGCGGAGGCCGCGCCGGTGGCGGTGCCGGTGGCGGCGCTGCCCGGCGTGCCGGCCTGGCCCATCGGCCGGTTGCCGCCGGTGCCGGTGGTGTTGGTCACGGTCGGCGCCGAGGAGGTGGAGGACCCCATCTGCGCGCCCGAGACCCCGGTGCCGCTGCCCGAGCCCGGCACGCCCGAGGGCGCGGCCGAGGAGGAGGAGCCGAAGGTGGCGCCGGACATGTTGCCCGAGCCGCCCGTGCCGGCGGCCGGGTTCACGCCCATCGGCGCCGCCATGTTCGGGCCGCTGCCGGCGCTGGCGTTGTTCGGGCCGGAGGTGGCGCCGGAGGAGCGGCCATCCGTCACCTGCCCGCCGCGGCGCATCGGGTCCGTGGTGTTGGGCGAGGTGGTGTCGGTCGAGCGCGACATGCCGGTGCCCGGCGCCTGGGCGGAGGTG
Organism: Rubritepida sp.; assembly: GCA_041639675.1. GTDB lineage: Bacteria > Pseudomonadota > Alphaproteobacteria > Acetobacterales > Acetobacteraceae > Roseococcus. The sequence continues at coordinate 6,474 of JBEQBS010000159.1, forward strand.
CCGAGGTTGCCCTGGGCATAGGCGGGCGCGACGGCCAGGGCGAGGCAGAGATGGGTGAGCAGCAGGGTTCGCATGATGGGCATTCCTCTCGCGTTCCGCCCATGGGCGGCTTGTGCGGAAAGGAACGCCCCTGTGTCAGGGCGGGTTGCGGCGCTCCAGCCAGGCCCAGGCCAGCAGGCCGGGCAAATAGAGGAACAGGTCCCGGAAGCGGCGGGCAATGGCCAGGGCCGCGGCGGGCGCGGCGGGGATGCCCACCAGCGCGCCGATGCCGATGAAGCCGGCCTCCTGCAATCCCAGCGCGCCGGGCACCAGGAAGGCGGCGGAGGAGAGGGCCTGGATCAGCGCCTCCAGCACCAGGGCTTCCGCAAAGCCGAAGGGCAGGCCGAACACGAGGAAGGCCACCCAGATCTCCAGCGCGCCGACGATCCAGGCCAGGAACTGCCAGGCGAAGCACAGGGCGATGGCGCGCGGCCGGCGCCAGGCGCGGCGCACGTAGCGGTCCATCCGCCCGGCCTGGGCGGCGAAGCCCTCCAGCCGCCCGGCCGCCAGGCCCGCGTTGGCCAAGGCCGAAACCACCGTCTGCACGAAGTTCGGGTTGCGGAACTGGACGGCCGAGATGTTCACCGCCACCCGCACGTCGCTGGGCCAGCTGGCGGCGTCCGCGCAGGCCTGGCGCAGC